>JBDSKP010000520.1:0-2857 GCA_039916925.1 Duganella sp. | reverse complement strand
GTGGTGTTCGCCGAATGGTTGCGCGGCTTCGGCAACCTGATCATCGTCGACCACGGCGGCCAGTACATGAGTATTTACGGTAATAATCAATCGTTGCTCAAACGGGCCGGCGACATCGTCAAATCGGGCGACCCGATAGCGAGCGCGGGCAACAGCGGCGGCAACGAGGAATCGGGGCTATACTTCGAGCTTCGCCATCAAGGCACGGCATTCGACCCGGCTGGTTGGGTCAAGTTTTAAGGTTCGCGGAGAAAATGGGCAACAAGTTTAAGAGCATCGCTTTGATCGGTCTCGGCGCCATCGCCGGCGTCACCGCCTCGTTGCAGTTCCCCGCCATCGCGCAGAAAGCCGGCGGCACCCCGTTGCCGCTGGAGGAATTGCGCCAGCTGTCGGACGTGTTCGGCCTGATCAAGACCGACTACGTTGAAAACGTCGACGACAAGAAACTCGTCACCGACGCCATTTCCGGCATGGTGTCCTCGCTCGACCCCCATTCGGTCTACCTGGACAAGAAGGCCTTCCGCGAAATGAAGGAAACCGTGGCCGGCAAGTTCGTCGGCATCGGCGTCGAGGTCGGCATCGAGGACGGCTACATCAAGGTCGTCTCGCCGATCGAGGACACGCCCGCCTTCAAGGCCGGCATCAAGACCGGCGACCTGATCACCCGCATCGACGGCACGCCGATCAAGGGCATGTCGCTCGACGACAGCGTCAAGAAGATGCGCGGCGAGCCCGGCTCCAAAGTCACCGTCACCATCAGCCGCAAGGACGAGGACAAGCCGCTCGTCATGACCATCACGCGCGAGGAAATCCGCGTGCAAAGCGTCAAGACCAAGATCGTCGAGCCGGGCTACGCCTGGGTACGCATCTCGCAGTTCCAGGAACCGACGCTCGACGACATGGCCAGGCAGATCACGGCGCTGTACGCGCAAGACCCGAAAATCAAGGGCCTGGTGCTGGACCTGCGCAACGATCCGGGCGGCCTGGTGCCGGGCGCGATCGGCGTCTCGGCCGCCTTCCTGCCCAAGGACGCGGTGATCGTCTCGACCAACGGCCAGTTGCAGTCGTCCAAGGAAACCTTCTACGGCCGTCCCGAGTTCTACGCGCCGCGCGCCAAGTCCGACCCGCTGGCCAAGCTGCCGGCCGGCCTCAAGGACGTGCCGATGGTGGTGCTGGTCAACGCCGGTTCGGCCTCGGCGTCGGAAATCGTCGCTGGCGCGTTGCAGGATTACAAGCGCGCCACCATCATGGGCACGCAGACCTTCGGCAAGGGCTCGGTGCAGACCTTGCGCCAGCTGACCGCCGACACCGCCGTCAAATTGACGACGGCGCGCTACTACACGCCGCAAAACCGCTCGATCCAGGCGCGCGGCATCGTGCCCGACCTGATGGTCGACGAAACCGCCGACGGCGACGGCTTGAACAGCCTGCGCATGCGCGAGGCCGATCTGCAAAAACACCTCGGCAACGACAAGGACCCGGAAGGCGAGAGCATCGCGCAAAAAGCCCTGAACGCGCAGCGCGACGGGCTCGAGGACGCGCAGCGCATGGCCTCGCTGGCGAAGAAAGCCAAGCCGGTGGAATTCGGCACCAAGGACGACTTCCAGCTGGCGCAGGCGCTGAACCACTTCAAGGGCCTGCCGGTCAAACTGTCGAAGGTGGAGCCGGGAACGGCCGCCGGCGGCGACGCGGTCGGCGAGATCAAGTCCGATAGCGCCCCCGACATCAAGCCGGACGTGACATCGGACCCGAAACCGGCCGATGGCAAACCATCGGACGCCAAGCCGTCCACCAAGCCGGTCCACCGGCCGGCGGCCAAGCCCGAAGCCAAATCGAAGGCCGGCGACAAGCCAGCCGCGAAACAGCCAGCCACCGAATAACACCGAAAAGGCGGCCGGACCGCCGGTTGAGACCATGGACGATTCGCAACTGCTGCGCTACTCGCGCCACATCCTGCTCGACGAAATCGGCATCGAAGGCCAGCAAAAGCTGCTGGCCGCGCACGCGCTGGTGATCGGCGCCGGCGGCCTCGGCTCGCCGGCGGCGCTGTACCTGGCGTCGGCCGGCGTCGGCCACATCACGCTGGTCGACGACGACACCGTCGACCTGACCAACCTGCAGCGCCAGATCGCCCACACCACCGCGCGCGTCGGCCAGCCCAAGGCCGCCTCGGCGCGCGAGACCCTGCTGCAGATCAACCCCGGCATCGTCGTCAGCGCGCTCAACGAGCGGGCCGGCGAGGTCCGCCTGGCCGAACTGGTGGCCACCGCCGACGTCGTGCTCGACTGCACCGACAACTTCGCCACCCGCCACGCCGTCAACCGCGCCTGCGTGGCGCTGGGCAAGCCGCTGGTGTCGGGCGCGGTGATCCGCTTCGACGGCCAGATCAGCGTGTTCGATCCGCGCGCGGCCGGCAATCCCTGCTACTCGTGCCTGTTTCCGCAGGACCAGAAGTTCGAGGACGTCGCCTGCTCGACCATGGGCGTGTTCGCGCCGCTGGTGGGCGTGGTCGGCGCCATGCAGGCGGCCGAGGCGCTCAAGCTGCTGATGGGCGTGGGCACGTCGCTGGCCGGCCGCTTGCTGATGCTCGATGGCCTGAACATGGAATGGACCAGCATCGGCGTCGGCCGCAACGACGCCTGCCCGGTCTGCTCACCCCGTCTGCCCACCCCAAAACACCAACAATAAAACATAACCGTCCACTACCAGGAGAAGATCTTGCTGATGAAACGACTCGCCGTACTCCCGCTGGCACTGGCCGCCGCTTTCGGCGCGCAGGCCGCCACCACCACCAAGTATCTGATCTACACCGAAGCCGGCAAGCAGATGGGCGAGCAGGTGGTCGAGAAGCAGGACG
>JBDSKP010000519.1:0-4898 GCA_039916925.1 Duganella sp. | reverse complement strand
AGCGCGTTGATCCACTGCCGCTTGCCGCCAAAAAGGATGGCGCTCGCCAGGCCGCCGACCAGTGCCAGCGCGGGTAGGGCCAGCGTGTCTACATCGACCGTGGCCATGTTCAGGATGGACACCGCGCCGCTCATCGTGCCGGCTCCTTGCCGCGCCACGCCTGGACGAACGGGCTATCGACAGAGGGCCGCGCCTGCAGCAGCACCGGCGCGTCGGTCAGCGTGCCACGCAGCCAGGCACGCAGCTCTGCGCGGCATGGCACACAACCGTCCATCACGTCCTGCACGGCGCGTTGCGCGCTCAGTTTGCGCTCTTGATCAGGGATACGGGAGGCGATGGTATCGCGCGCCGATTTGCTCCACAAGGCCGGCAGCGCGCCTTCCCGCGCCAGCGCTTGAACGAGTTCACGCACCTCGGCCGGAACGCTGTCGCTGGCGGCGCCCTGGGCGCGCTTGTAGCTCATCGCGCCGACGATATCGCCGCTCATGCGCTTTTCTTCTTTCAGCGCGGGCGGAACGAAGGTGGTTCGGTGCAAATAAACCCGCTCGGCCGCCTGCAGCTCCTTGATCGCCTCCAGCGCCTTGTACTCGGGCGGAAGCGCAGGTTTGGGCGAGACCGCGCGCAGCGATTTTTCGGCCTCCCACATCGCCGACAGCGCGCGCTTGAGGATCGCCTTGGTCTGCGGATCGAAGATGGTGGCATTGTCTTCCTGATCGTGAACGTGGCCGAATTGATGCATGGCCTCCACCTCGCTGCCCATCTTTGCCGCCCCCGCGTGATGCTCCTCGCCGGCGTGCTCTTCGTCCTTGTGGCCCTCGGCCCCATGTCCTTGCTCGTCACCGAACAAGCTCGATTCCTCGCCGAGGAACTGGCCGTAACGCAGCCGCAGCGCCGCCTGGTCGGCGGCGATGCCCTCGCTGCGCGACCGCAGTGTGGCCGCCGGCATCCTGTGATTCGCTCGCAGATCGGCGACCAGCTGTTCGGTATCGATGATGATCTGGCGCTGGCTGCGCAGATTCTCCGGCTTGACCATTGACGGCAAGGCGGTCGAATCCAGGCTTTCGGCATCGGGGCCAGGCAGGCGCAGCGTGTAGGTCGGCGATTGCGTGGTGTGCGGATTGTCCGGCGCGTTGTCGGCGGCACGAACGAAGAAGTACAGTTCATCGCCTGGTTCCATGCCCAGCTCCTCCAGCGTCCATTGCTTTTTCCAAGCCCGGGATTTCGGGTCCGCCGATTTCGGCAGCGGTACTTCGCGGTCGGTGAAGCGGACGTTTTCACCGCTGCCGCGCGCGAGCGTCATGTGCAGGCTGGCACGCGAGATCGCGTAATCGTCGCGCGCCAGTACGGATAGCCCCACGGCTTTCGCGTCCTTGGGCAGCAGGTGTATCAGATCGACCGGTTCGACGATCGTCACTTGCGGCGGTTGGTCCGGCGTCACCCGAATGTTGTAACGGGCGCCGGCCGTCCCGCGCGCGCGCCAGAACAGCGAGTCCTCGACGCGCCTGGACACGCACTCGTTGGTGATGGCCAGCGTTTGTCCATCGCCCAGTTCCACCACGGGGTGCGCGCCGACGGGCTTGCGCACGCACCAGCGAACTTCCGAGTATTGGGGAACCTGGATGTCGCGGGCGGCGGTCTCGAACCCCGCGACGCCGGTATAGGCTGGCGGCGCGACGCGCAAATACACCTCACCATCGACAATCGGCTTGTTTGCCGGAGCGGCCGCCGCAGGCACGTTGGCGACAGCCGGCTTCTCCTGAAAGCCCCAGGCCGCGCCGGCGGCGATCAGGCTTGCCGCCAATGGCAGCAGGCCGAATCGCACGCGGCTGCGCGCAATGCGCCGATAGTCGTCGCCGGTCAGCACCTGGGCCAGGCGGGATCGCAGGCGTTGCTGTTGCAGTCGCGCTATCGGGGTCATGGCGTCGGTGGCGAGCAGCGTGCTGCTGTCTTCGAGCGCAGGGATGGCGACGTTCAGCCATGAAGCCCATTGGTTTGCTATCCGCCGGCGCCAGCGATGGATGTCGACAGCGAGCCAGATCACCCAGATGACGATGGCGGCCAGCACGAGCGATCGGGCGGCGGGCAACATGATGGCGGCAAGCGCCAGCGGCGCCAACACGGCCAGCCATTGCGGCAGGCGCCGGCTCAGGATGGCGGCCCACAAGCGGCGGCGGAGGAATTCAGTTTCGCCGTGCATGGGCAAGTATCCGTTCCAGTAAAAACAACGCGAGCAAAGCGTAGCCCAGCCAAGGCGCGGGTTTGGCATCGACGATCGCCGACGAAGGGGCGCGCGCCACGGCAAGCGCTTGCGACGCCGCTGGATATGCCGGCGCGGGTGCTGGCGCCAAGGCCTGCCACGCCTCGTACAGCGCGCGCGCGGTTTCGGCGTCGCGCGGCGGGAAGGCGTCCGACGCCCAGAGCCGGCCGCGCGGACTATCCGCATACTTCAGCAAGACGCCGTTGACCGTCAGCGTGGCAGCTTTCTCCAGTTCGGGGAAAGCTGTCCGCGTGGCGGCGGCCGACGCAATCCACCAATCGGGGGCGCGCCAGCCGGCGGGAGGCGCGGCGTTCGGGGTATCCCAAACGATCAACCGCGTGCCCGCACTCGGCCCGGTGGCGGTAACGTAGCGGTTCGTGCCACCGCCGGCATGGTCGAATGCGGCAAACACCGGGCGCCAGGCCGCCTCCCGCTCTGACGGGACGGCAAGCGCCACCTGATACCTCAAAGTGCGCGGCGCGGCGGCGCTGGCGGCGCCAGGCATCGTTCGCAGTTCCACAGCGTGGCTGAAGCGTGGCAAGCGCGCCGGCATGGCGATGTTTTCAGCGCGCGCGACGATCAACAATCTGGCATCGGGGCGCCAGTCACGTTCATGCCCGCGCAGCCACTGAAGCGCGTCCGGTGGCAGATCTATACGCGGGGCGTCGGCAAAACCTGCGCGGCCAATTTCCCGCTGCGCCCACGCCTTATCGGCGCCGGCATCGAGCAAAACCGTATCGCCGCGCCACGGGAAGATGGTGGCGGCCAGCCAGGCGATCAACACGGTCAGCAACAGGCAGCGCACCAGCAGCAGGACACGGTCGCGCCATTGCCATACGCGCAGCTGCTCCGGCGCGGCGACCGGCAGAAAACGCGCCGTCGCCAGCGGCTCGGCCTTTAACCGCTGCCGCTTCTGGCGATGCCACCATACCGGCAACAGCAACACCGGCAGCGCGAACCACCAGGACGGATAAGAACTCAGCATCGGCTGTCCATCACATTTTTCATCTTGCGCGCGCTCCCGCCAGCCGCAACCAGCCGCTCAGCACCGCGCCCAGCGTCTGCTCGATGCGCGCCTCGTAGTGGACGATATTGTTTTGACGGCAGCCGCTCGCCACGGCGTCGAAGTGCGCGCGGCTTTGCCGTTTGTAGCCTTCACGGTCGCGATTGCTCATGCGGTGCAACCCGTCGCTCTGCTCCGGATCGCGATAGCCGGCGCCGGACTTGAAGCTGGCATCGACCTCCGCCTGCGTGCGCAGGGTCAGCAAACGCACGTCGTGCCGCAGCTTGCGCAACCGCAGCAGCGCTTCGCTCAATGGCGATGGCCAGTCGAGGAAATCGCTGGCGGCGAAAATGAGGCTCGGCGACCGGGCGAAGTGCAGGTTCGCCCTCAACACCTCCGCGCTGGGCAAAACGCCCTCCGGTGTGGCCTTGGCCAACCGCGCCAGCACGCGCTGCAGCTGGCGCGGCCCACGCGAAGCCTGTGTGAACTCGACCTTGCCGCCGCCGCACACCACCAGTCCGAAGGCGTCGCCCTGGCGCTGCGCGATCGCCGCCACGCAGGCCAGCACGGTGCGCGCGAACCAAAGCTTATCGATGCCGTTGATCTCCCGGCTCGGCTCCGCCATCGAGGCGGTGGCGTCAAGCCACAACCAGGTGGCGACATGACTGTCGCGCTCCGCCTCGCGGACGAAGTAGCGGTCCGCCCTCGCCAGCAGCTTCCAGTCGACCCGGCGCCACTCGTCCCCCGGCGCGTAGGCCCGGTATTCTGAGAACTCGACGCCGGCGCCGCGCTCACGGCCAGCGTGCAGGCCGTGGCCCAGGCCCGCCAGCACGTGACGGATCACCAGCTCCAGATCCTTGGTCTGCGCCATCATCGCCGCGAGGTTGGCGGCGGCCTTGTCGGAGGCATCGGACAACTTTGTGGTCACGGGTATCAGTCCGGACGAATATGCTCGCGCAGCGCCAGCAGGATGTCGGCGATCGCCACGCCGTCCGCTTCCGCCTCGAAGTTGCGGATCACGCGATGCGCCAGCACCGGCAACAGCATCTCGCCGATGTCCTCGCGCGTGACGGCCAGCCGGTTGTGCATCAACGCGCGCGCCTTCGACGCCAGCACCAGCGCCTGCCCGGCGCGCGGTCCCGCGCCCCAGCCGACATGCTTCTTCACCGCCGGCACCGTGGTCAGCGCGGGCCGCGTGGCGCGCACCAGCCGCGTGGCGAACGCCAGCAAATGGTCGCCGATCTCGATATCGCGCACCAACCGCTGAAGGCGCAGCAGGGTCGCCACGTCCATCACCGGCTCGGCATCCTTGAGGCCGGCGTTGGTGGTGGCCGACACCATCATGATCTCTTCCGCTTCGGTCGGATACACCACGTCGATGCGCAGCAGGAAGCGGTCCAACTGCGCCTCCGGCAGCGGATAGGTGCCGGCCTGCTCGATCGGATTTTGCGTCGCCAGCACGAAGAAAGGCTTGGGCAGCATGTGCGTCTGTCCGGCGAAGGTCACGCTGCGTTCCTGCATCGCCTCCAGCAGCGCCGATTGCGTCTTCGGCGGTGCGCGGTTGATTTCGTCGGCCAGCAGCACCTGCGTGAACACCGGACCTTGCTGGAAGCGGAACTCGCGCTTGCGCGTGGCGTG
>JBDSKP010000518.1:0-6428 GCA_039916925.1 Duganella sp. | reverse complement strand
ATGGTCAGCCTGTCGGTCGGCATCATGCTGTCGACCTCGCTGCTGCACGCCTTGCCGGAAGCCTTCGAATCGCACGCCAGCGCGCGCAGCCTGTTCGCCACCTTGCTGGCGGGCCTGCTGGCGTTCTTCCTGCTGGAGAAGCTGGCCATCATGCGCCACTCGCACCACCACGAGGGCGACGGCCACCACCACCACGGGCACGACAAGCACGAGGCCGGCAAGGCCGGCTGGATGATCTTGGTGGGCGACGGCATGCACAACTTCACCGACGGCATTCTGATCGCCGCCGCCTTCATGGCCAATCCGGAGCTGGGCCTGGTGACGGCGCTGGCCATCATCGCCCACGAGATCCCGCAGGAAATCGGCGACTTCATCGTGTTGCTTAACGCCGGCTTCTCGCGGACGCGGGCGTATGTCTACAATTTGTTGTGCAGCTTGCTGGCGATCGCCGGCGGCCTGCTGGGCTATTACACGCTGGATCGCGCCAGCGAGTTGATCCCGTATGTGCTGGTGTTCGCCTCGTCGGGCTTCATCTACATCGCCGTGAGCGACCTGATGCCGCAGATGCAACGCCGCGCCACCCTGCGCGAATCGGTGCCGCAGGTGCTGTTGATCGCCTCCGGCGTCGCCATCGTGCTGTTCCTGACCAACGGGCATTGATGTACGGGTCACGTTTGCGCTGAGGCGCTTGCACCCGGCTCCACCGGGCGTATCATGGCGGGATGAACTCCTCTCAAAAAAAGAAAGCTGATGCGCTGGCGGCCCTCTCAGCCGTTGACCGGGCGCGCTTGGACCGTTTGGCGGCCCGAGCCGAAGTGAGTGCCGAGGCAATCTGGAATGAAGTGTGGCTCTATGGATTCGAGGACATTGAAGAGAGCGTCGACGCGGATCTTGATGCGCAGGAGGACATTGCCGGAGGCAGGACAATTCCCCATGAAGAGGTGATGGCGCAGGCTCGCCGCAATCTGGAGTCAAATGTCCCGCGAGAAAAGAAGCAGGCGGAAGCGTTAGCGTCCCTCTCGGCCACCGATCACGCCCGCCTGGAACGTCTGGCCGCACGCGCCGACGTCACTCCGGAAGCGATATGGCCTGACGTGTGGCTTTACGGTTTCGATGACGTGGAAGAGGGCATCCGCGCGGATATTGAAGCCGACGAGTATTTCAAGTCGAATGTTGGCATCGACAACGTGGAAGTGATGGCGGAGGTTAGAAATTTGATTGCCATTCATGGCAAACCCAGGCTCTAAGCGGACTCATTTGACCGTGCGTTGGCTTCCCAGCGCTCGGAAAGCCTATATCCATTCAATGATGTATATTGCCAGCCAAGACCAGCAGGCGTCTCTTTTGGTAGCCCAGCGCGTCGAAAAGGCTCTCCTTTTGATTGCTGCTCAGCCTGAAATAGGAACGTCCGCCCGTGCGAGGCGCCGTCGATACCCGGTGCCAAAAACTGGACACGTCTTGGAGTATTACGTCGCGAGCAATGAAGTCAGAGTCATTCGCTGGGTGCGACATACCCTCGGGCCTTAACCGCCCGTCGCCACCGGCCGCGCCGGGTCCGCGCACCACTCGCTCCACGAACCCGGATACAGCGCCGCGCCGGGCAGGCCGGCGATCTCCAACGCCAGCAGATTGTGGCAGGCCGTCACGCCCGAGCCGCACTGCATGATCGCCTGCGGCGCCGCCGCGAACAAGGGCGCGAACTCCCGCTTCAGCTGCCCGGCGTCCTTGAAACGCCCGTCCGGCGTCAGATTGTCCTTGAAGAAGCGGTTCTTGGCGTCCGGGATGTGGCCGCCGACCGGATCGATGGTCTCGTTCTCGCCGCGGAAGCGGTCCGGCGCGCGCGCGTCCACCACCACCCGCGTCTGCGTGACCAGGTTCGACTCCACGTCGTCGACCGTCACCGTGTGCGCCAGCGACGGCTTGTCGGATATCATGCCGCCCGCGCGGGCGACCGTCATCGTCACCAGCGCCAAGCCCTGCGACTGCCACGCGGCCAGGCCGCCGTCGAGCACCGCCACCGCCGGATGGCCGACCCAGCGCAGCAGCCACCACAGCCGCGCGGCGAACATGCCGCCGTGCGCGTCGTACGCCACCACTTGCGTGTCGTCGTTGATGCCCCAGCCGCGCAAGGTCGCGATCAGCGTGGCGCGGTCGGGCAGCGGGTGGCGGCCGAGGAACTTGCCGTCCGTCCCGGTCTTGGCGCCCGACAGGTCGGTGTCGAGATGGGCGAACTGCGCGTTCTGGATATGGCCGATGGCGTAGCCGTCGCGGCCCGCGTTCGGATTCATCAGGTCGTGCCGGCAATCGAGGATGACCCAGTTGTCATCGTTCAGATGCGGGGACAGATCGGCGGCGCTGATCAATGTGGTGTACATGTTCCGGACTCCTTAAACTTCGCTGGCGATCGGGTCGGTATTGGCGATGGCCTTACCGCGTTCGGTGTTACGTGTATTGTAGAACGTCGTGGCCACGCCCGACGCCAGAATGATGGCGATGCCGGCCCAGCTGTGCCAGCTGAACACGTCGCCGAACACCAGCACGCCCCAGATGCTGGAGAAGACGATGCCGGTGTATTGGAGGTTGGCGACGACCAGGGTCTGGCCCAGGCGGTAGGCGCGCGTCATGGCGATCTGCGCGCTGGTGGCGCACACGCCGATGCCCAGCAACAGCAGCGCGCCGTGGGCGGTGTTGATCGGGTGCCAGACGGCCGGTTTGCCGCCGGCGAACAGGTAGTTGCCGGCCACGCCGGCGACGATGTTCATCACCGCGAAGTAGAACACCACGCGGTTTTCCGGCTCGCCCGCCAGGCCCAGCTTGCGCACCTGCATGTACGCCATCGCCGTCAGCACGCTCGAAAACAGCGCGATCAGCGCCGGCACCAGCTGGTTGGCCTCGAAGGCCGGCCGCAGCAGCAGGGTGACGCCGACAAAGCTCATCGCCACGGCCACCAGCAGCGGCCACTTGACCTGGTTCTTGGCGTGCCACCAGCCCAGCGCGAACAGCCACACGGCGATCCAGATCGGCGACAGGTAGTTGAGCGTCATGGCCGTGGCCAGCGGCAGGTTGCCAATCGAGTAATACCACAGCCACAGCGAGACGACGCCGATCAGGCAGCGCCAGAAGTGGGCCATCGGCATCGTGGTGCGGAAGCTGCCGCCCTGCAGGCGGATGATCGCCGCCAGCACGATGACGCCGACGATGCCCCGGTACATGACCATTTCGGAGGTCGAGAATTCTTCGGAGGCTAGCTTCACGCACACCCCCATGACGGCGAACATGAAGCTGGCGAACAACATCCAAAGTGATTGCATCCGGATTCCGTGGTTAGATGTCGATATTGGCGCGGTACCACTCGTGGAAGTGCTGCATGCCGTCTTCCATCGGAGATTGATAGGGCCCGGCGTCGGTGGCGCCGCGCGCGAACAGGGCCTTGCGGCCGGCGTCCATGCGCAGCGCGATCTCGTCGTCCTCGGCCACCGTTTCCATGTAGGCGGCCCGTTCGGCCTCGATGAACTCGCGCTCGAACAGCACGATCTCCTCGGGGTAGTAAAACTCCACCACGTTGCGGGTGCGCTGCGGGCCGTCCGGCCACAAGGTCGAGACGATCAGCACGTGCGGATACCATTCGACCATGATGTTCGGGTACAGGGTCAGCCAGATGGCGCCGTACGGCGGCGGTTCGCCGCCGCGGAACTTGAGCACCTGCTCCTGCCAGCGCTTGTAGATCTCGGAGCCGGACTTGAGCAGGCCCTTGTTGACGCCCACGGTTTGCACGCTGTAGTCGCGGCCGAATTCCCAGCGCAGGTCGTCGCAGCTGACAAAGCCGCCCAGGCCCGGATGGAACGGCTCGACGTGGTAGTCCTCCAGGTAGACCTCGATGAAGGTCTTCCAGTTGTAGTTGCAGACTTGCACCTCGGCGTGGTCGAACATGTAGCCGGAGAAATCGAGGTCGCCGGTCACCGACAGGTGCTTGAGCTTGTCCATGACGTCGTAGCCGTTTTGCTCGAACAACAGGCCGTTCCAGCTCTGCAGCGAGGTTTTCGGCAGGTTCAGGCACGGCGTCTCGGGGAAGTGCGGCGCGCCGATCAACTCGCCCTTGAGGTCGTAGGTCCAGCGGTGCAGCGGGCAGACGATGTTGTTGGCGTTGCCGCGGCCGTTGAACATCAGCGCCTGGCGGTGGCGGCAGACGTTGGACAGCAGTTCGAGCCCGTTTGCGTTGCGCACCAGCATACGTCCCTCGTTTTCGGAAACAAGGGTCGCGAAGTCGCCGACGTTCGGCACCATCAGTTCGTGTCCCACGTAGCGCGGACCGGCCTGGAATAATTGCTGCATTTCACGCTGCAACAGCGCTTCGTCGAAGTAGACGTTTACCGGCAGTTGCGCGTGTGGACGCGCCAGCTTGGCGTGGGTACCCAGATCGGACATCCCAACCCCCCTTAATATGTACATCAAACCAAAGAGAGACAGAATCCGTAAAGACCTGAATTCAAGTTCGTTGAAAATGGTATTTCGGACAGAACCGGCGATTATACCGCCTTTCACTCCCCGCCGACAGACCGCTGTGCTCGTTTTCTGTGCAAAAACTTGTAACAAATACATGCAGGTGAGGGATATGGGGGCGATTGCGATAAAATCCATAGTCTGCCGCCGGCGCGGCCGCTATAGTTCCACCGGAGGAGGTGGTTTGTTCTAAAATAACGGGCTACACTGCGCTGGCACGTGTTTTCGCCCTGAAGTTTGCCTGGAAACCTGAGTGACTATGTCTAAGAAATTAACCGCCGACCCGACCGCCGCCGCCCCCGTCTCGTTTGAAGAGGCGATGGCCGAGCTGGCGACGCTGGTCGCGCAAATGGAGGCGGGCCAGCTGCCGCTCGAAGCGTCGGTGGCCGCCTATGCGCGCGGCTCGGAACTGGTCAAGTTCTGCGCCGCCCAGCTTGAAAAAGTCGAATCCCAGGTCAAGGTGCTGGAGGGCGACATGCTCAAACCGTTCGCCGAGAACGGCGAGGCCGAACTATGAACGGCGCCTTCGACGACTGGATGAAAACCGTGCAGGCGGGGTCCGAAAACGACTTGTCCGCCTTCCTTCCCGCCGTCGCGGCGGTGCCGGCCAAGCTGCACGAGGCGATGCGCTACGCGCTGCTCGGCGGCGGCAAGCGCGTGCGCCCGTTGCTGGTGTACGCGGCCGGCGCGCTGTTCGACGCCGACGCGGCCACGTTGAGCCGCGCCGCCGCCGCCGTCGAAATGATCCACGCCTATTCGCTGGTGCACGACGACATGCCGTGCATGGACGACGACGCGCTGCGCCGCGGCAAGCCGACCGTGCACGTCGCCTACGACGAGGCGACCGCGCTGCTGGTCGGCGACGCGCTGCAATCGCAGGCCTTCCTGGTGCTGTCCGAGGCCGGCGGCGTGCCGCCGGCGCGCCAGGTGGCGATGCTGCGCCTGCTGGCGCGCGCCTCCGGCTCGGCCGGCATGTGCGGCGGCCAGGCGATCGATCTCGATAGCGTCGGCGTCAGCGTGACGCTGGAGCAGCTGGAGCGGATGCACCAGCTCAAAACCGGCGCGCTGCTGCGCGCCGCCGTGATCCTCGGCGCGCTGGCCGGCAAGGACCTCGACGACGCTGAACTGGCGGCGCTGGACGCCTACGCGCGCGCCATCGGCCTGGCCTTCCAGGTGGTCGACGACGTGCTCGACGCGACGGCCGATTCGGCCACGCTGGGCAAAACGGCGGGCAAGGATGCGGCGGCCAACAAGCCGACCTACGTGTCGATACTGGGTCTGGAACCGTCGCGCGCGCTGGCGCAAACATTGCGGCTCGACGCGCACGCAGCGCTCGCGCCGTTCGGAGATAAAGCTCTGCGGTTACGCGAACTCGCGGATTTGATCGTGCAGCGGAAGGCATAAATGAACTTGCTACAAAATATAGATACACCCGCCGATGTGCGCAAACTGGCGTACTCGCAACTGACGCCGCTGGCGCACGAACTGCGCGCCTATCTGCTCGATTCGGTCTCCAAGACCGGCGGCCACCTGTCGTCCAACCTGGGCACGGTGGAACTGACCGTGGCGCTGCACTACGTGTTCAACACGCCGCACGACCGCATCGTCTGGGACGTCGGCCACCAGACGTACTCGCACAAGATCCTGACCGGCCGGCGCGAGCGCATGAACACGCTGCGCCAGTTGAATGGCATCTCCGGCTTCCCCAAGCGCGACGAGAGCGAATACGACACGTTCGGCACGGCGCATTCGTCGACGTCGATCTCGGCCGCGCTGGGCATGGCGCAGGCGGCCAAGATCAAGGGCGAGCACCGCCACGCGATCGCCGTCATCGGCGATGGCTCGATGACGGCCGGCATGGCGTTCGAGGCGCTCAACAACGCCGGCGTGCAGGACGACATCAACCTGCTGGTCATCCTCAACGACAA
>JBDSKP010000517.1:0-4535 GCA_039916925.1 Duganella sp. | reverse complement strand
TACTTTGACACTTTCGTGCCACCCTTATTGCTAAGGGGTCGCTCACTCAAAATACTGACAGGCCACTATTTTCATAGCGCCTATTTCATTACTTCTTGTGAACATTTGATATTTTAAGTTTCACGCGACCCGAAGGCTGCGTGTGCACTTTCATCAAACGTCCACACTTATCGACTGTTAATTTTTAAAGAACGTGTATTTGGTGATACTGGGTACTGCTTGCTGATGGAGCGTTGTGTTCATCAGCGAAGAGGCAAGATTATGAGGCGTTTCGCGCATCTCGTCAACCACTTCTTTTCCCCCGTTTCACTCTGCAACATGTGCACCGTTTTGCGGGGAGGCGAACTATAGCAAAGGGCCGGCAGGTGCGCAAGGGCAATTATGGGAACACGAACGATTTCACCATCGTCAGTTCGCCCGGCGCCCGCATCGGCACCTGGAATGTCTGCTGCTTTTCGCGCGGCGTGCCCTCGTTGGTGATCAGCGTTACGCGAGCCACGGTCAACGCCGACGTGTCCGCGCCGCTGCCGTAGTAATTCACGTAGACGTGGTAATTACCCTTCGGTGGCGCCGCGCTGGAGAAGATTTCCGGGCCATAGCCGGTGGTCACGTCCACGTCCAGCGCCCCGCCATCCTTTAACACCCGATTGCCGTACCAGGCGTGGCCGCCGTCCGGCGTGACCACGTGCAGATCGAGATCGGTGCCGGTGCTGTCCCACGACAGTACGACGCGCAATCGCGCCTGGGTCTTCCCTTGGTAGTTGTCGAAGAACTGGGTGCGCGCGCGGCTCTTGCCATCCGGCGACCGCACTTCCACGCTATTGGAGCCGCTGCCGAAGCCATATGGCCGCCCGTAGGTGCCATCCTCCGCCACCTCCATCGGCATGGCCGCGCCATTGACCACCAGCGTGGCCGGTTTGCCTTTGACGGCGCCCGCTATGCGACCGCGTATCTGCGCCGTCTGGCTCTGGCCCGGCTGCAGATTGACCGACGAAGCGGGATAGTTGACGGCCTGCGTGTATTCCTCTCGCGCGCCGGCCGAATTGCGCCAGCCGCCCTTGGGCGCGTCGATGGTGACCTGGGCATGCGCCCAAAGTGGTAGTGACAGTAGTAATAGCCAACGCGCGTTCATGTTTTCTCAATACCTGAAAGTTTTGACAAGGGTGAGCTCCCCGATACTACGCAAGGGCACGACGAACTCCTCGCGCCGCTCGCGCGGCGTGTTTTCGTTAAAGACCAGCGTAATGCGGCTGGTGATGACGGGCCGCTGTCGCGTGTTTTCATCGAAGTGATAACCGCTGCCGCCGAAATTGCCCCAATAGTTGATCCAAACCTGATACAGCCCGTGCATCGGCGACGTCATTGTGAAGTTCTCCGGTCCCGGCCCGTCGACGGTGTCGGGATCGAGGCCGCCGCCGTTGGTCATCGCCGGACGCGCCCAGAATGCGTGCTGGCCGTCCGGCGTCACGATATGCAGGTCGACCTCCGCCTGGCTATCGTCCCAGCCGGCGATGACGCGGATCATCGGCTGCGGCCGACTCTTGTCGGCCTCGTAGAACTGCACACGCTTGACCGGCTTGCCGTCCGGCGCGCGGATCTCGATGCTGTTGGAACCGGAGCCGAACGAATAAGCGCGCGCATAACGGCCATTGTCATCGGTGTAGAGCGGCGTCGGATTGCCATTGACCGCCAGCTTGTAGCCCGTCCGGCCGTTCGCCGCCTTCTCAAGGTCGCCTTGAATCATACGCCGTCCGCGTTGCGCGCCACGGTCGACCAGCGCGTACGGATAGTTGACGGCCAGTTCGTCCGATCGGTCGGTCAGGCCGGCGCGGTTCCAGCCGCCCACCGGCGTGGTCATGCTCTTGTCCTGCGCTTGCGCGCATTGGCCGGCCCATGCCGACAGGGCGGCACCCACTAATAAGATGCGGTAATTCACAGCGCCTCCAGGTTAAGGTCGACCAGCCTGCGGGCCAGCCGTTCGACATATTCCTCGTCCTGACCGCGCGGATGGCCGCGCAAGCCAAGATGCAGATATTCATGCGCCAGCGTGATGCGGTCCTCGCGCGTGGCCAACGGACGCATAAAGATGCGGTTGCGCGACTGCTCCGAATATGGCGCTCCCGCGCCAAGCGCGCATACCAGCGGCGGTTGCGGCGGCGCCTCGTAGCCCATCTCTCCCAACAGCACGCGCTGCCAGCGAGGCAAGGCGCGCGCCAACCACGCCTCGTTTTGCGTCAGGCGCTGGCACCGCACGCCGCTGTTGCCGGCGGTGCCGAGGGCGCCGCCCGGATAGGCCACCGCCAGCAATTCATCGTAATGCTTGCCCCGCCTGGCCTGCCGCACCGCCTCGGTCCACACCAGCGTTCCCGCCGACGCCAGGTCGCGGTGATAGCGCACGGTGACGCCATCGACGATCAATTGGTCGGTCCAGCGGGCGATGGCCAGCGCCGCCGGCGTGGCCGGGCTTGGGCTCACGCGCTGGGTCGCGCTGCTGTCGGAGATCTGCTGGCAGCCGGCGACGGTCACCGCGTTCTGCCGCAGATAGCTGCGGGCGGCGATGGCCAGCGCCTTCGCCGCCTCCGGTTCGTCGGGACTGGCTTCGCGGTCGAGCACCCGCGCCACATATTCATTGACGCCTAAGCGGCCGCGCAACTGTGGACGCCCTGCATCGTCCTTCAACAGCGTCATTTCGCCCGCGCTGCGCAGCGCCAGGTTCTGGCCATTTTCAAATTGAACATGGTAGCGACCATTCAGCGGCCCCGGCTCCGTCGGACCGTCCGCGCCGCGCACGCTGCGAACCGGGTAGCGCTTGAAATAGTCGACCACCACGCAGCCGCTGTCCTCCGCAGCCCGTACGGGTGGCAAAGCGGCGGCCAGGCGCGGCGCCCATTGTTGAAACACGTTGCTGCTGCCGCCGACGCCACCGAACCACACCGGCGTGCCATCGGCCAGCCAGCCAGCGGCGCCGCCCAGGCGCTCGCGCGTCCCGCCGGCCAGCGTCTGCTCATGCCAGGAATAGGTCTTGACGCGCAATTGGCCGCCGAACCAGCGCGCCGTACCGGCCCCGCGTCCGTCCAGCACCACGCGCAACAGCGCCGCCTCGGCGTCCGACCTGCTGGCGGCCGGGATGCTGCCCAAGGCGCGCAGCAGGCTGTCGAGCCGCACCAGGCGCGCCGGCGTCAGTTGCGCCGGGTCGGCCAGCCATGCGAAGTCCCCCACGGGAGGCGTGCCAAGCCGCCCCGCCCAATACCGGCGCCACGACGCCGTATCGAGCATCAAACGCGTCGGCGAAAAAAACGGACCGCAGGACTGTGCAAGCGCGGCGTCGTGTCCGACGCTCTGTCCCGCCTCGCAGCAATAGACTTCCTCCGGATCGCGCCCACCGCAGCGGTAGTCCGGCATTGGCACCTTGTTGTCCTGGGCGTAGATGTAAACGAACAGCTTCCACAAGCTGGCCAGCGGCACTTGCCGGGCGCCATCGAACGGCTTGGGCGCGGCGCCGCCCTGGCGCAGCTGCAGCACCTCGATGCGGCCGTCCCGCAACCAGGCCACGTCCAGCGACGCCGCCCATGACGGCACCGCCAGCGATGGCAGCACCAGCATGGCCAGCGCGGACGCCGGCCGCCAGCGCCACCGGAGCGCGGCCATGTGCATCACTCCACCTTCAACGTGCGCATGGTCTTGCCACCGCCCTCGAAGGCCTTCTGCTCCGGCTGATACATGCGGTGGAACCGCGCCGGCGGCAGCACGTAACTGCTTTTTTGCGCGAAGCGCAGCAGGTGGCGCACGGTCAGACTGCCTTCCAGCGGCTCGATCGGCACGGCGTAGCCGTCACGGCGCTCGGTGTGGCGCGCGCGTTCCAGCGGCTCCGGCTTATCGCCGGCCATGACCATGCCCCAGGTGCTCGACTCGACCACGGCGCCGGGCGGCAGCGCCACCTCCAGCAGGCCAAAACGATGCCTTGCTCCCGGCGCCGCCTTCAGCGTGATCTCGTCCAGATACAATTCATCGGTGCTGAGCGCGTCGCCCGGCTTGACCAGCTCCGTCGTGTAGCCGCCTTTGCCTTGTTTCATACGCAGGATGCGGCGTTCGATGGCGACCGGCAGCGCCTGCGCCTCGGCGGCGCGGCTTTCGTACTGCACCACGGCGACCGTGCCGGCCGGCGCGGCACCCGAGGCGGCGGCAAGCCGCAACTGATCGGGCACACCCTTGCCGTCGGCCCAGCGCCAGACCGCCTGTCCACCGCGGCTCTCCAATTTTTGCCATGCGCCGTCCGGCGCGACCGCCGGCGCCTTGCCGAACGCGGTTCCGCCCAACTTCTTCTGCACCCACATCAATGTCATGGCGCGGTCCAGCGTCGGCATCTCGGCGCGCACGCCGGCCAGCACCGCGTCGGCTTGCGATGGCGGCACTTCGTCGGCCAGCATCAGCAATGCCTGCGCCACCGGCGCCGGGGACGCGCGCAGTACCAGCCACGCGGCGCCGACCTGCTGCTGCAGCGCCGGCGGCAAGGCGACGCCATTCTGGCTGGCGAC
>JBDSKP010000516.1:0-2644 GCA_039916925.1 Duganella sp. | reverse complement strand
TCGAGCCAGCCGTTTTGCGCGGCCGCCTTGATCATCGCGTACTCGCCGCTGACCTGGTAGGCGAAGGTCGGCACCTTGAACTCGTCCTTGACGCGGCGCACGATGTCCAGATATGGCATGCCCGGCTTGACCATCACCATGTCGGCGCCCTCGGCCAGGTCCAGGCCCACTTCGCGCAGCGCCTCGTCGGAATTGGCCGGGTCCATCTGGTAGGTGTTCTTGTCGCCCTTGCCCAGGTTGGCGGCCGAGCCGACCGCGTCGCGGAACGGGCCGTAGAACGCCGACGCGTACTTGGCCGAATACGCCATGATGCGCGTGTGGATGTGGTCATGCGCCTCGAGCGCGGCGCGGATCGCGCCGATGCGCCCGTCCATCATGTCCGACGGCGCCACCACGTCGACGCCGGCGTCGGCATGGCACAGCGCCTGGCGGATCAGCATGTCGGTGGTGATGTCGTTGATGACGTAGCCGTTGTCGTCGATCAGGCCGTCCTGGCCGTGGCTGGTGTACGGGTCGAGCGCGATGTCGGTCAGGATGCCCAGCTCCGGGAACGCGTGCTTCAAGGTGCGCACCGCGCGCGGCACCAGGCCGTCCGGATTGGCGGCCTCGACGCCATCCGGCGTCTTTTTCGCCACGTCGATGACCGGGAACAGCGCCAGCACCGGCACGCCCAGCGCCACGCATTCCTCGGCCACCTTCAGCAGCAGGTCGACCGAGACCCGCTCCACGCCCGGCATCGACAGCACCGGCTCGCGCTGGTGCGTGCCTTCGAGGATGAACACCGGGTAGATCAGGTCCGACGCGGTTACCGCGTTCTCGCGCATCAGCGCGCGGGAGAACGGGTCGCGGCGCATGCGGCGCATGCGGATGCCGGGGAATTGGGCGGGAACGTGGGGCGTGTGCATCGTGAAAACTTCCTGGTGTGGTGGCGGGATTACGGGGCGTCCGGCTTGCCGTCCTGCTCCGCGTCCGGTTCGACGTCGTCTTCCATCTCGATCAGCTCGACCTGCGCGGCCGCCTCGTCGTCGGTGACGCCGGCCAGCTCCAGGATCTTGTCGTTGGCCTCGTCGATGCCGATGCGCTTGAGCGCGGAGAACAGTTGCACCGTGAACGGGAAGCCTTCGCCGTCCTCGTCGACATAGCTGGCCAGCTTGGCCTTGGCCTGGCGCAGCACGTTGACCGATTCGTTGCGGTTCAACTTGTCAACCTTGGTCAAGATGCAATGGATCGGCTTGCCCGTGGGGGCGAACCATTCGAGCATTTGAATGTCGAGGTCGGTGAACGGGCGGCGCGAATCCATGATCAGGATCAGCGCGGCGAGCTGTTCGCGGCGCTGCACGTAGTCCCCCAGCAGGCGCTGCCAGTGCAGCTTGGCCGACCCGGACACCTCCGCGTAGCCGTAGCCGGGCAGGTCGACCAGCAGGCATTCGATCTCCGCGACGATGGTCGGGTCCTTGCGGTGTTGCGCGACGTGCGCGCCGCCGATCGAGAAGTAGTTGATGTGCTGGGTGCGGCCGGGGGTCTTGGAGGCGAACGCCAGCCCTTTCTGGTTGCACAGGATGTTGATGGCGGTCGATTTGCCGGCGTTGGAGCGACCCGCAAAGGCGATTTCAGGCACCGTGGTATCGGGCAGATCACGCAATTGGTTGACGGTCGTAAAGAAGCGGGCTTGCCAGAGTTTGGACATGGGATGGGGAAAAATGCAACAAAAGGGAGCAAATATGCTGGAAAGCTATTGTACAATGAGTGGTTACGAAGTGTTGCCATGCATATTTCGTGCTAGCGTGGGCGACAGTTTCAAAAAATCTTTTTAGACTCGTCTCAGGGTGCTTGAATGAATCGTGTGTTTTCACCATTTGTAAAATCCTTGCTCATCGCTCTGCTGGCAGTCTCTGCCTCCGCCTCCGCCGAAGAGAAAAAGCCCGCCGCCGCGCCGAAGGTCGACGCGGCCAAGGGCGGCGCCCTGTACACCGACGGCGACAACGCGCGCGGCCTGCCGGCGTGCGTATCCTGCCACGGCGCCAATGGCAATTCGACGATCGCCGTCAATCCCAGGCTGTCGGCCCAGCACGAAAGCTATATTTATAAGCAATTGGTGAACTTTACCACCGCCGAGCGGAATCAACCGGTGATGACGACCTACGCCAAGATGTTGACGGACGAGGAAAAGCGCAACGTCGCGGCCTGGTTGTCGGCCCAGGCCGCCAAGCCCGGCGCCGCCAAGAACAAGGACACGATCGAACTGGGCAAGAAGATCTACCGCGGCGGCATCGCCGACAAGAGCGTGCCGGCCTGCGCCAGCTGTCACGGCGCCACCGGCAGCGGCATCCCGGTCCAGTATCCGCGTCTGGCCGGCCAGCACCAGGATTACACGGTCGCGCAGCTGGGCCTGTTCAAGAGCGGCGGCCGCAAGAACAGCGCGCAGATGACCACGATCGCCCAGCGCATGTCGGACGAGGAAATGAAAGCCGTGGCGGATTACGTCGCCGGCCTGAAATGACGGGTGTGAACCTGGCACCCAGCGCGGCAGGTCCGCAGCCGTAACGCGGCGGCATAACCGCACTGCACTGCACCGCACCGCGGCACGCCGGTGGCCGACATGTGCGAGCAGGCCGCGCCGGCCGGCACGGCGCCGCAAATAACC
>JBDSKP010000515.1:0-1539 GCA_039916925.1 Duganella sp. | reverse complement strand
AGCGCGCCGCCGGCGGCCAGCGCGGCGGCGCCGGCGATGGCCGCGTGGAAGGCGGCGACGTCGTTGATGACGTGGTCGGCCGGCAGCACCAGCATCAGCGCCTCGGGGTCGACCGTGCGCAGATACTGGGCGGCGGCCGCCACGGCCGGGGCGGTGTTGCGCCCGGCCGGCTCGAGCAGGATGCCCAGCGCCGCCACGCCGATCTCGCGCAGTTGTTCGGCCACCAGGAAACGGTGCTCGTTACCGCAGACGATCAGCGGCGCGGCGAAGTCGGCGCCGCCGGCCAGCCGCAGCACGGTCTCCTGCAACATGGTCTTGTCCGACACCAGCGGCAACAGCTGCTTCGGCAGCACGGCCCGCGACAGCGGCCACAGCCGGGTGCCGGCGCCGCCGGACAGGATTACCGGGTAAATTTTCATGCAACTTCCTTATTATTTATCGGCCTCGGCCGGGTTGCGCCGCTTGTTGCGGCGGTCGCGGGCGTTGGTCCACTCGCCGTCGCCATACTCGGACACGTGGCGCATCTCGCCCGCGCGGTCGACACTATAATCCTTAAAGACGATCATTTCCTCAAGTTTTACGTCATGTAACACCCGGGTGTATTCGAACAGCACGCTGCGCACGACGGTGGCGCCGGCGCAGATATGGCTGCCGTGGCCGATCCAGGTGGGGCCGATGATGGTGCTGCCGGCCTCGATCTTGCAGCCCGAGCCGATGTAGACCGGGCCCTCGATGGTGGTGCCCTCCCAGTCGATGCTGGTGTTGAGGCCGGCCCAGATGCCGTCGGCCAGCTGGATGCCGGGCACGTCCATGTGGGCCACCTCGCCCATCATCACGCTCTGCGACACTTCCCAGTAATCCTTGACGCTGCCGATGTCGATCCAGCTGAAGGTGCGGTTCTGCGAGAAGAACGGCACGCCCTTCTCGATCAGCAGCGGGAACAGCTGGGAACCGATGTCGAACACCTCGCCGGCCGGAATCAGGTCGAGGATCTCCGGTTCGAAGATATAGATGCCGGTGCTGACGAAGTTCGACAGCGCCTCCTCCTGCTTCGGTTTTTCCTGGAAGCGCTGGATGGCGCCGTTCTTGTCGCTGACCACCACGCCGTAGCTCTCGACCTTGTCCCACGGCACCTCGCGGCAGATCACGGTGGCCTTGGCACCCTTGCGGCGGTGCTCGAACAGCGCCGACTTCAAGTCCAGGTTGATGACGGCGTCGCCGCACAGCACGATGGTGGTGTCGTCGAAGAAGCCGCCGAACTCCTGGATCTTCTTCATGCCGCCGGCCGAGCCCAGCGCCTCGGGGACGACTTCGCCCTTGTCGTTGGTGTAGCCTTCGAACGAATAGCCGATCTGCACGCCGTACTGGTCGCCTTCACCGAAGTATTCCTCGATTTTCTCGTGCAGATAGCTGACGTTGACCATGATTTCGTTGACGCCGTATTTGGCCAGGTGTTCGATCAGGTAGGCCATCACGGGCTTGCCCAGCACCGGTATCATCGGTTTCGGTAAGTCGAACGTCAGCGGGCGCACCCGGGTC
>JBDSKP010000514.1:0-6828 GCA_039916925.1 Duganella sp. | reverse complement strand
CAAGACCAACTGCGTTAATTGCGCCATCGCAAGGATGCAATGCTTGCAGGCCGCCCTGCTTCAGCGTTGCCGGGTGCCCCACAGAGCATCGGTATACTTGAACGGATATTTGGCGCACAATTTAGTGCGGTCCCCAGTCTCGCCACGGTGGTACAGGCTCTGGTGGTCGCAGGCGGCGGAAGTCGTGGGATTGTTTTCGGTAGCCGTGATGACGGCGTGGGTCATGTCTTTAACGCCGTCAATCAACACGGCGTCGTCCGCTTCCTCGATGGGCAAACCGGCACGATCGCGGTAGTCAGCGGCTACACCGGACTTCGTTTTTTAAGGACCGCATAATGGATACGCTCAATCAAGCCGCGGCTATCAACATCGCGCGAGCCAAGGTCGATGAACTGGGCCGGATGGCCGGCGACGCATTCGACATCGTGACCGCCGAAACCCAAGAGGTGAAGCAAGGCTGGCTGTTTTTCTACAATTCAGTCGATTTTATCCGGACCCGCGACCCGGTGTTTGCGCTGGCCGGCAATGCGCCGCTTTTGGTGCTCCGGGACGGACATGTCGCCATGTTGCCGACAGCGGTCCCTTGGCAGGAGGCAATCGTCCAGATGCCCGACTCGGCGTCGGACGGGCGGCAGAGTCATCCCGCGTAGGGATCTGCGTAGCCCAACGTCGCCAGCAGCTCGGTCTCGATGCCCTCCATCTCGGCCGCTTCCTCGTCGTCCTCGTGGTCGTAGCCCTGCGCGTGCAGCACGCCGTGCACGACCAGGTGGGCGGTGTGCTCCTCGACCGACTTCTTTTGCTCGGCCGCTTCCCTCTCCAGCACGTCGGTGCACAGGATGATGTCGGCCCGGGTCGGCGCGTCGTCGTCGAGCTCCTCGCCCTCGTTGTAGGCGAACGTCAACACGTTGGTGGCGTAGTCCTTGCCGCGGTATTGGCGGTTGAGGGCGCGGCCTTCGTCGGCGTCGACGAAACGGATGGTCAGCTCGGCCGGCGCGAACAGCGCCGCCTGGATCCACGTGCGGATCGCCGGCCGGGTGATGACTTGCTTGAGGCGGGCGTCGGGATATTGCACCGACAACGTCAATTTATTTTTTACGGACATTTTTCAGGGCGGTGGCTTTGAGTAGCGGGGCGATCTCTGCCTCGTGGTTGTGCGCCGTCTCGTAGGCGTCGACGATGCGCGCGACCAGCGGATGGCGCACCACGTCCTCGCTGTTGAAGTGGCTGAAGGCGATGCCGCGCACGTCCTTGAGCACCTGGACGGCGTCGACCAGGCCGCTTTTCTGGCTCTTGTGCAAGTCCACCTGCGTGACGTCGCCGGTGATCACGGCCTTGCTGCCAAAACCGATGCGCGTCAAAAACATCTTCATTTGTTCGACGGTCGTGTTTTGCGCTTCGTCGAGGATCACGAACGCGTGGTTCAGCGTGCGTCCGCGCATATAGGCCAGCGGGGCGATCTCGATGATTTGCTTCTCGAACATTTTCTGCGTGCGGTCGAAGCCCAGCAGGTCGTACAGCGCGTCGTACAGCGGGCGCAGATAGGGATCGACCTTTTGCGCCAGGTCGCCCGGCAGGAAGCCGAGCCGCTCGCCGGCCTCGACGGCCGGCCGGGTCAGGATGATGCGCTTGACGGCGTCGCGCTCGAGCGCGTCGACCGCGCAGGCCACGGCCAGGTAGGTCTTGCCGGTGCCGGCCGGGCCGACGCCGAAGCTGATGTCGTGCTCGAGGATGTTGCGCAGGTAACGGATCTGGTGCGGCGTGCGCCCGCGCAGGTCGGCGCGGCGCGTTTTGAGCACCGGACTGTTGATTTCCGGCTCGACGAACGGCGCCTCGGCCACCGCGTGCGGCTTGGCGTCGGCGCCGGCCGGGGCGGCGTTGGCGGCGGCGGCCAGGCCGGCGCGCTGTTCGACCAGCGCCAGTTGCACTTCCTCGATCGGCACGACCTTGTTGGCGACGGCGTAGAACTGTTCGAGGATTTGCACCGCGCGCTCGGCATTGTGGCCGCTGACGATGAATTTCTCGCCGCGACGGAAAATGGTGACGTCCAGCGCGGCCGAGATCTGCCGCAGGTTTTCGTCGAGCGGGCCGCACAAATGGGCCAGGCGCGCGTTATCGAGCGGCTCCGGAACAAAGTAATGCGGCTGAACGGGGGTTTTGGTTTTCAATGGAATGCTTTATGAGATGGGGCGCACCGCGCACAGACGCTAGTTTAACGTAATTTGCCTTCGCCAACCGTGCCGGTGGCGCATTTCGGGGCGGGTCGCCGGCGCCGCGTGGCGCCCGCCGCCCGGGCGCCGGCGCGCGCCGGTGTTGCACCGGCCGCGACACAGTTGCCGACGGGCAGCATCGGTGCCGTCCCTCCGCATGAACTTGCTGCATGTAACAATTTCCTACAGGTTCTTGCGTGCGACACCCTCCGGCCCCATGTGATGAAATAGCTTAGTTGCTAAGTTTTCTAGCCGGCGGTTGAGGTCAAACAATCTTCACGCACCGCGCGCCGGCTGGAGCAGTCCCTTTAAGCATAGAATTCTCTTGCGCGAAAGGCAATTCAGGCGGGCGGGACGGCGGGACGGCTTTAATTGACAAATTCTAAGTTGTCCTTAAGTTCCAACCAGCACTATCTCTTCACCCAACCAACGAGGAAAATCATGGCACATCACGCTCTTGCTTCCCAAGAAAGCTACAACCCGAACCATCTGCTCGACATCCTGCTGGGCAAGATGCAACTGAAAAACGACGCAGCGCTGTCGCGCCTGCTGGAGGTGGCTCCGCCGGTCATCAGCAAGATCCGTCACCACCGCTTGCCGGTCGGCGCTTCGCTGCTGATCCGCATGCACGAGGTGACCGGCATGAGCATCCGCGACCTGCGTGATTTGATGGGCGACCGCCGCACCAAGTACCGCCTGTCCGACGCCCAGGGCCGTCCGAAGCCAGAAGAGCGTCCAGAAAAGGCCGAGGCCGGAAACTACGCGCGTCATTAATGCGCCCGCAGCTTGCGCACTTGCCGCGCCCGGGTTGAGCGTCGCACACGCCCAGCTCGGCCGGCAGGTAGCCTTTCGTGCAGGCCCGGCCGGTTAGCTCAGCAGCACCATCGAAATTTCTTCATATTGCAGTTCGGTTTCACGGAACAGTTGTAGATAGATTTCTTCATCCAGACCCAACGCGGTCCAGGCCACGGTTGACACGGGCGGCGCCAGGTCGTCCCGCACCTGCGCCAGGTCGAGCGCGTGGACGATGGCGTCGGCCACATGAATGATGGCCGCGAGGAAACCCGCGCCCGGCGCCTCCGGCTCGTGGTGGCCGCCGATGGCCAGCCGCATCGTATCGGAAAAATTCCAGTGTTCGGCCAGCGCCATGCCGGCGTCGACGTGATCGACGCCCAGCACCCTGCGTTCGGCCTCCAGCAAATAACAGTCGTGTTCCTCGCGGTAGGCGATCGTCACCGAATATTGGTTGGGGAAGCACGCCACCAGCAGCAGCCTGCCGATGTCGTGCAGCAGGCCGGCCGTGAACGCGTAATCCTGGTTGAAGCGCATCTGCCGCGCCAGCACCTTGGCGCAGGCGGCCGTGGCGATCGAGTGGCGCCAGAACGCCTTGTGGTCGAAGCCGGGGCAATGCCCCTCGGCGAAGCAGCCGGTGACGGCCGCCGCCGTGATCAGGTTGCGCGTGGTCTGGAAGCCGAGGTAGGTGATCGCCTGCTGGATGGTGGTGACCTTGACCTGCAGTCCGTACAGCGACGAATTGGCCAGCCGCAAGGTCTTGGCCGTCAGCGCCTGGTCGTGCGAAACCTTCTTGGCCAGCACGGAGATGTCGACATCGTCCTGGTCTATGCTGTTGAGCAATTCCATCACCACCGCCGGCAGCGACGGCAGGTCGTCGAGGTTGCGCACGACGTCGTCGTAGCTGAGGATGTTACTCATGCTCGGGGTGCTCCCGCGGGGTGGCCCGGTCCAGCCGGAAATCGGTGACGAAGCGGCGCAGCAGCGCGGTGGCCCAGTCGCTGTCGCTGTCGGCGTCGTTTTTGCGGAACAACCGGTCGATGCGCGCCTGGTGGTGGGCCAGCGCCGCCTGCGCCTGCTCCGGCGCCACGTCTTCCTCGCGCACGACCGGCAGCACCGCAATGCCGTGGCGCGGCATCAGCGCCAGCATCGCGTCGGTCAGCACTGTGCCCTGCGGCAGCAGCACATGGCCCTGGACGTCGAGCAGCACATCCGATAGCACCATGCCCGGCCGCACCTCGGCCAGTGCGAGTTGATGATAATTGCCTGCCATGGTGCCTCCGGTGATTGTCGGTTATTTGCTCGCTTGACTATGTTGCACGATATTACCATTGCGCGCCAATGAAGTCTGCCCGGCCAGTCTGCCCGGCCGCCGCCCCAAATTCTTGCCAAGATGCAGCTCATACCGTACATTGGGACGTTGCCGTCAAATACGTGGTCGGGGGAGGTTGTTCGATGTCTGGTATTCAAGGCCGTCTGACGCTGCTGTTCGTGGTCATCGTGACCCTGGTGCTGGGCATATCCGGCACCTATGCGCAGTACAGCCTCGGTCACGAACTCGAAGTGAGCAGCCAGCGCTTGCGCCAGGGCGTGCTGACCCGGCTGCAAACCAGCCTGCCGTCGGCGCTGTGGGACCTCGACAAGGCCAAAGTGGACAACATCGTCGCCGCCGAGATGCTGCCGCCCGAACTGGTGTCGATCCGCGTCTACGACACCTCGGTGGGGCTGTTTTCCGGCCGCCTGCGCCACGAGGACGGCAAGATCAGCGCGATCGAGAACGACGCGGCCGTCGGCGGCACGCCGGTGGTGGCCGACCTGGCCTACCGCGACTCGGGCGCGGCCGGGGCCGCGCTCAAGCCGGTCATCGTCGGCCGCGTGGTGGTCAATTTCAGCCGCGCCCAGATCGACGCCACCCTGGCGGCCGAGGTGCACCGCAAGGTGATCGAGGTGTTGCTGCTCGATCTGATCCTGGTGGCGGCGCTGGCGTTGTCGCTGCGCATCGTGTTCGACCCGCTCAAGCGCCTGCGCGACGGCCTGTTCGACCTGGCCACGCGCGGCAGCGACGAGGTCGAGGAGCTGGCCGACAGCCGCCACGACGAGCTCGGCGAGGTCATCCGCGGCTTCAACGCCATCCAGCGCAAGGTCAAATCGAACATCCAGCGCATCCGCGAGGCCGAGGACGACGCCCGCAAGTCGGCCCAGGCCACCGCCAAGGCCATGGCCGACCTGCGCCGCACGCAGGAGTCGCTGTTGCAGGCCGAGCGGCTGGCCTCGCTGGGCGGCCTGGTGGCCGGCGTCGCCCACGAGATCAACACGCCGGTCGGCATCGCGCTCACCAGCGCCTCGGTGCTGATGGAGGCCACCGAGAAGGTGCAGCTGGCCGTCGAGGATGGCAACATCAAGAAATCGGACATCATGCGCTACCTCGAGACGGCCGCCGAGAGCACGCGCCTGATCATGAACAACGCCTACCGCGCCGCCCACCTGATCCACAGCTTCAAGCAGATCGCCGTCGACCAGGTCAGCGAGGCGCGCCGCCGCTTCGAATTGCGCGACTATATCAACGAGGTGGTGTCCAGCCTCCAGCCCAAGCTCAAGAAGACGCACATCGCCGTCAACCTCGACTGCCCGCCCGACATCATGCTCGACAGCTATCCGGGCGCGCTGGCGCAGGTGATCACCAATCTGACGCTCAACTGCGTCGAGCACGCGTTCGAGCCGGACGACGAGGGCCGCATCACCATCGGCGTGGTGCGCCAGGGCGACTGGATCGAGATGCAGGTGAGCGACAACGGCAAGGGTATCGCGCCGGAGATGCTCGACAAGGTGTTCGACCCGTTCGTGACCACGCGGCGCGGGCAGGGCGGCACCGGGCTGGGTCTGAACATCGTGTTCAACCTGATGGCCAAACAATTCGGCGGCACGATCACGGTCGCCAGCGTGCTGGGCCACGGCGCCAGCTTCACGCTGCGCATGCCGTGCGTGACGCCGGTCGACGACACCGGGCACGCCGATGCGCGCCTGCACGCATGAGAGGAGCGGTCATGAACAGCGTCACAGGGGAATTCAGCGTCAAGATGCAACCGGAGGCGACGTCGGCGCTCGCCGGCGACACCGGCGTGGGCCGGATGTCGCTCGACAAGCAATACCACGGCGCGCTGCAAGCGACCGGCAAGGGCGAGATGCTGGCCTATATGGACAGCGCGCTGGGCTCGGGCGTGTACGTGGCGATCGAGCGGGTCGAGGGCACGCTCGACGGCAGGAGCGGCGGCTTCCTGCTGCACCATCGCGGCATCATGGAGCGGGGCGCGCCCAGCCTGGCGGTGGCGGTGGTGCCCGATTCCGGCAGCGACGGGCTCGAAGGGCTCAGCGGCACCCTCAACATCCGCATCGAAGGCGGCAAGCACTACTACGATTTCGACTACCAACTGGCGGGCGCCGGCTGAAGCCGCCCGGGCCGCATGAACAAGGACGCCATCAAAGGCTTGCTGATCGTGATCGCCGTCGCGCTGGCGCTGACGCTGGGCGCGATCATGCTGACCGAGGACGGCTGGCACAAACTCGGTTGCGCGTTGCGCGCCATCGCCCACGGCATCACCATCAGCAACATCCGCGCGCTGTGCTACTGAAACGGTCGAAAAAAAATCCCGCCGGGGCGGGATTTTGTGGGCGGGCGCGGCCTGGTCAGTTCTCGAACTTGTCCGACGGTGGGCGGCGGCGCGAGGCGAAACCGAGCAGGGCCAGACCCAGCGCCATCATGGCGAAGGTTTGCGGCTCCGGCACCGCCGTGGCGGCGGCGTCGACCGGCTGCCGGGCGTTGGTTTTGGCC
>JBDSKP010000513.1:0-4088 GCA_039916925.1 Duganella sp. | reverse complement strand
ACGGCGTGCTGATGTCGGCCAACGCGGCGGCCGGGCGGCTGTTCGGCTACGCGCCGGAAAAGATGACGGCGCTCAAGCTCGACAGCCTGCTCCCGGTCGGCATCGGCGAAGCGGCCGGCCTCGACGCGGCGGGCCTGCTGCGCATGATCGCCTGCGGCGTCACCCACGACTACACGCTGACCGGCTGGCGCGGCGACGGCAGCGAGTTCCCGCTGGCGATCTCGGTGAGCGAGGTCGAGCTGCCCGACGAGCACCTGTTCGTCGCCATCCTGCACGACCTGACCGAGCAGCGCGTGGCGCAGGAGCGCATCCACCGGCTGGCGCACCACGACACGCTCACCGGCCTGGACAACCGGCTGTCGCTGAACCTGCGCCTCGAGCAGCTACTGGCGCAGACGCGCCGCGCGCACGGCACGGCGGCCGTGCTGTTCATCGACCTCGACCACTTCAAGAAGATCAACGACACCCACGGCCACCAGACCGGCGACCTGCTGCTGGTGGCCGTGGCCCAGCGCCTGCGCGAACTGATGCGCGAGGTCGACATCATCGCCCGCCTCGGCGGCGACGAATTCATCGTCGTCACCGCCGGCACGGTGTCGCCGGACGACGTCTCGAGCATCGCCGTGCGCATCGTCGACTCGCTGACGGCGCCCTACCCGCTGCAGGGCAAGACGGTCCACAGCGGCGCCAGCGTGGGGGTGGCGATGTTCCCGTCCGACGGCGAGGACGGCGGCACCTTGATGCGCCACGCCGACACCGCGATGTACGCGGCCAAGAGCCAGGGGCGCGGCAATTTCCAGTTCTTCTCGGCCGAGATGAACGCCGCCACCCACGAGCGCCTGATGCTGGAGAACCGCCTGTGGCAAGCGCTCGAGCAGGACGAGTTCGAGCTGTACCTGCAGCCGCAGGTGGAGCTGGCCACGCAGCGTATCATCGGCGCCGAGGCGCTGCTGCGCTGGCACCATCCGGAGCTGGGCATGGTCGGGCCGGAGCGCTTCATCCCGATCGCCGAGGAATCGGGGCTGATCCTGCCGCTGGGCGACTGGGTGCTCAAGCGCGCCACCGGGCTGCTGGCGTCGTGGCGCACGCCGGCGCTCGGGCACCTGCGGCTGGCGGTCAACCTGTCGGCGCGCCAATGCCACGGCGCCGGCCTGCTGCCGCACCTGGACCAGCTGCTCGGCGGCCAGGGCATCGACCCGGCGCTGCTCGAGCTGGAGATCACCGAATCGGCGGCGATGCAGGACCCGGAGCGCAGCCGCGCGCTGCTCGTCGAGCTGCGCTCGCGCGGCATCAAGGTGGCGATCGACGATTTCGGCACCGGCTATTCGTCGCTCAGTTATTTGAAGCTGTTCGACATCGACCGCATCAAGATCGACCGCGGCTTCGTCAAGGATATCGAGACCGATCCGGACGACGCGGTGATCGTCGCGGCGACCATCGCGCTGGCCCATTCGCTGGGGCTGGGCGTGGTGGCCGAAGGTGTGGAGACCGAGGCGCAGAAGGAGTTCCTGCGCGCCAAGCGCTGCGACGAGGCGCAGGGCTACCTGTTCGCGCGGCCGATGCCGGCCGCGCAGTTCGAGGCGATGGTGGAGGAAGAGCGTCAACGGGACGGGTCGATCCAATCCGCCCGCCTTGAACGATCCGCGTGATCCGCCGTGTGGGGTTGCGGGTCGGGGCGCGGGTTGGCCGCCGCGCGAAGATCAGTCGGGTGTTTGTCCTATCGTCGGATCGCGCTCGATCAATTCCAGCAGCGACGCCACCACCTCCGGATCGAACTGTTTGCCGGAGCGCTCGGTGATGTAGGTCATCACCTCGGTGTGCGGCCACGGTTCCTTGTACGGACGCTCGTGCAGCAGCGAGTCGAACACGTCGACCACGGCGACGATGCGCGCGGCGATCGGAATCTCGACGCCCTTGAGCTGGTTCGGGTAGCCGTTGCCGTCGAAATGCTCGTGGTGGCCGCCGGCGATCGCCGCGCCGTACGTCAGGTAACTGACGCCGTCGACCATGCTGGCGGCGCGCTCAAGGATCGCGCGCCCCACCGCCGCGTGGGTCTGCATCTGGGCGCGCTCCTCGGGCGTGTGCGGGCCCGGCTTGAGCAGGATGTGGTCCGGCGTGGCCACCTTGCCAACATCGTGCAGGATGCTGGCCAGCCCGATCATCTCGAGCAGTTGCGGCGTGATCTCGTCGGGGTAGGAGCCGCGCTCGGCCAGCCGCAGCGCCAGCGCCGACGACAGCTGCTGCACGCGCCGCACATGGCCGCCGGTGCCGCCGTCGCGGAACTCGGCCAGGTCGGCCAGCGCCACCACGGTGGCCTCCTGCGCCTTGCGCAATTGCCCGAACATGTACAGATTGTCAAAAGCGGCCGCGATGCGCTGGCAGAACACCTCCAGCAGGTCGCGCTGGATCTGCGCCAACGGCCACGGCGGCGTGACCGAGATGGCCACCTCGCGGTTTTCCTGGGTGTGGATGAACAACACGTTGGCCGGGTGGTTGAACTGGCTTTTCTTTTCGGCGAAGGCCTTGGCGATGGTCGGCCACAGCGGGTGGTCGGTCGGCATCAGCTCCGCATCGTTGAGCGACGCGTAGCCGCCGGTGGCCGCCACCACGGTGGTGACGCCGGTGTCGCCCTGCATCAGGCACAGCACGCCGTCGGCGCCGACGTCGAGGATCGCGCTGACCTGGTTGAGCACGCCGGAGGCGAATTCGCGCAGCGAGTGGATCTGGTACAGATTGGTGGCGCCGGCCAGGATCTTGCCCAGGCCGATGCGGCTGCGCTCGAGCATGTTGAGGCTCTCGTAGGCGCGCAGCGCCGAGATCACGGTGGTGAACAGCTTCTGCGTGGTCAGCTCGGTCTTGGCCTTGTAGTCGTTGATGTCGTATTCGATGATGACGCGCTGCTCGGGCGCCTGGCCCGGCTGCCCGGTGCGCAGCACCACGCGCACGATGGCGTTGTGCAGTTCCTCGCGGATGCGGCGCGCCAGTATCAGGCCGGCGTCGTCGGTCTCCATCACCACGTCGAGCAGCACCAGCGCGATGTCGGGCGTTTCGCGCAGGATGTCGAACGCTTCGCGCCCGCTGTAGGCGGAGAACAGTTCGAGCTCGCGGCCCTTGAAGCTGACGTTGCGCAGCGCCAGCCGCGTGACGGCGTGGACGTCGACGTCGTCGTCGACGATCAGCACGCGCCATTGGCGTTGCTCGGGAGCGCCCGCCCCCGCCTCCGGCTTAACGTCCTCGTCTTCGTCGATCAGCCAATCGTCGTCTGAGGCGTTTGCATCTGTCATACAGTCTCCTGGAAGGGGCGGCGTCCGGCCGCGCCGTGTGCCTTAGCTTGGGCTAGCATAATCAGATTCCCCCCCTGTGACAAGCTTCTTGGAATCGATAGCAACAGCGCATGCCTATTTACTAAACAGTGCTTTGCCAGCGCTCGTCACGGCGCCCCGACTCTGATACTCTTATACAGCGTCTTATACGGCCGCCGCCGGCGGAATCAACATTTCAAGGACCACAACAACGCTTCGCACAGGGGCCCAGACAAGGACCATCGCCATGCAAGAAAACGCATCCGACATCGCCGGCCGGGAGTTCCTGGCCTTTACCCTCGGCTCCGAAGAATACGGCATCGACATCCTCAAGGTGCAGGAGATCCGCGGCTACGAGGCCGTCACCCGCATCGCCAACGCGCCCGAGTTCATCAAGGGCGTCATCAACCTGCGCGGCATCATCATCCCGGTGGTCGACATGCGCATCAAGTTCAACCTGGGCGAGCCGGTGTACGACCAGTTCACCGTCGTCATCATCCTCAACATCAACGGCCGCGTGGTCGGCATGGTGGTCGATTCGGTCTCCGACGTGACCACGCTGACGCCCGAGCAGGTCAAGCCGGCGCCGGAGATGGGCACCGCCTTCAGCTCCGATTACCTGATCGGCCTGGGCACCATCGACGAGCGCATGCTGATCCTGGTGAACATCGATAAGCTGATGTCGAGCGGGGAGATGGGCTTGATGGACACGGTGGCCAGCTGACGGCCGCGCGGCGCTACGCCGCTAGTTGATCAGCGACGTCGCGCCGGCGGCGGCGGTGCGGC
>JBDSKP010000512.1:0-3051 GCA_039916925.1 Duganella sp. | reverse complement strand
AAGGACATGGAAGCGATGGTTGAAGACGGTTCGATCGAAAAGCTGTCGAAAAAAGAAGCGCTGATGTTCTCGCGCGAAATGATCAAGCTGCAAAAATCGATCGGCGGTATCAAGGACATGGGCGGCGTTCCTGACGCTATCTTCGTCGTTGACGTTGGCTACCATAAAGGCGCCATCACCGAAGCCGCTAAACTGGGCATCCCGGTTATCGGCGTGGTCGATACCAACCACTCGCCAGAAGGCGTTCAGTACGTTATTCCAGGCAACGACGACTCGTCGAAAGCCATCACTCTGTACGCCCGTGGCGTGGCAGATGCGATCCTGGAAGGCCGTGCAGCCGCCGGTAACGAGATCGTTGAAATGGTCAAAGCCGCAGCCGGCGACGAATTCGTCGAAGTGAACGAACAGGCTTAATTGATTGTTCTAAGCTAGCTGCGAGGAAAAAGGGGTGGCCAACAGCTCCCCCTTTTTTTTAACTAATGGGTAGAGCAGGGTTCACCGGCCGCTCCCCTTCCACCGAATACCGAATACAGGAGAAACACTATGGCAGCGATTACTGCAGCAATGGTAGGCGAACTGCGCGCCAAGACGGACGCGCCAATGATGGAATGCAAAAAAGCACTGACCGAAGCCGAAGGCGACATGGGCCGTGCCGAAGAGATCCTGCGCGTCAAGCTGGGCGGCAAGGCCTCGAAAGCGTCGTCGCGCGTGACCGCCGAAGGCGTGGTCGCCACCTACATCGCCAACGGCGTGGGCGCGCTGATCGAAGTGAACTCGGAAACCGACTTCGTCGCCAAGAACGACGACTTCCTGAACCTGGCCAACACGGCCGCCAAGCTGGTCGCCGAAAACAACCCGGCCGACGTCGCCGCGCTGCTGGCCCTGCCAGCCGGCAACGGCCAGACGCTGGACGAGGTGCGTTCGGCGCTGATCGGTAAAATCGGCGAAAACATGTCGATCCGCCGCTTCCAGCGTTTCGAAACCAGCAACAAGCTGGCATCGTACCTGCACGGCGCTCGCATCGGCGTGATGGTTGAATTTGACGGCGCTGACGAACAAGTCGGTAAAGACGTCGCCATGCACATCGCCGCGATGAAGCCGGTGTCGCTGTCGGCCGACCAGGTTCCAGCCGAACTGATCGAAAAAGAGCGCTCGGTCGCCCAGTTGAAGGCCGACGAGGACGCGGCCACCGCCGCCGCCGCCGGCAAGCCTGCGCAATCGGCGGAAATCGTCGCCAAGCGCCTGGAAGGTTCGGTCCAGAAGTATCTGAAGGAAGTGTCGCTGCTGAACCAGGCGTTCGTCAAGAACGACAAGCAGTCGATCGAGCAGATGCTGAAGGAAAAAGCGACCACCGTCAAAGCGTTCACCATGTACGTGGTGGGCGAGGGCATCGAGAAGAAAGTCGACGACTTCGCCGCTGAAGTGGCCGCCCAAATGGCCGCTTCCCAGGGTTAATAGTGAAAACGGGCCGAGAGGCCCGTTTTTTTAACCCGGCAATATAACATTGCCTGAAACATAAGTTGTCCCCGGCGGCCGTCGCGCCTATCTCAAGGTATGATAGGCGCCGGCAGCCATCCCTGAATCAACCCCATACTTAGGAGCCCCGTCTCATGTCCAAACCAGCCTACAAGCGCGTCCTCCTCAAATTGTCCGGCGAAGCCCTGATGGGTGATGATCCTTACGGCATCAACCGCGGCACGATCGAACGGATGGTCGCCGATGTGGCCGAGGTCGCGAAACTGGGCGTGGAACTGGCGATCGTCATTGGCGGCGGCAACATCTTCCGTGGCGTCGCCCCCGGCGCCCAGGGCATGGACCGCGCCACCGCCGACTACATGGGCATGCTGGCCACCGTCATGAACGCGCTGGCGCTGGCCGACGCGATGCGCCATGTCGGCATCACCGCGCGCGTGATGTCGGCCATCGGTATCGAGCAGGTGGTCGAGCCGTACGTGCGCCCGAAGGCGCTGCAGTACCTGGAAGAGGGCAAGGTTGTGGTGTTCGCGGCCGGCACCGGCAACCCGTTCTTCACCACCGACACGGCCGCCGCGCTGCGCGGTTCCGAGATCAGCGCCGAGATCGTGCTCAAGGCCACCAAGGTCGACGGCGTCTACACTGCCGACCCGAAGAAGGACCCGAACGCCACGCTGTACCACTCGATCACCTTCGACGAGGCGATCGCCAAGCATCTGCAAGTGATGGACGCGACCGCCTTCGCGCTGTGCCGCGACCAGAAATTGCCGATCAAAGTGTTCTCCATCACCAAGCCCGGCGCGCTCAAACGCGTCATCATGGGCGAGGATGAGGGTACACTGGTTCACGTTTAATGTTTATGCACCACGTTTTAATTCATCCGATCACAGGAGAGCAGCAATGTCCGTAGCTGACGTTAAAAAGAATGCGCAAGAACGCATGACCAAATCGCTGGAAACCCTGCGCGCCGATCTGGCCAAGGTGCGCACCGGCCGCGCCCACACCGGCATCCTTGACCACGTGATGGTCGAGTACTACGGCTCGCCGACGGCGTTGACCCAGGTGGCCAACGTCACCCTGATGGACGCGCGCACCATCGGCGTGCAGCCGTTCGAGAAGAAAATGGCCTCGACCATCGAAAAAGCCATCCGCGACGCCGACCTGGGCCTGAACCCGTCGGCGCAGGGCGACATGATCCGCGTGCCGACCCCGCCGCTGACCGAGGAGCGCCGCAAGGAGATGGTCAAGCTGGTCAAGAGCGAGGCAGAGGACGCCAAGATCGCCGTGCGCAACATCCGCCGCGACGGCAACGAGTCGCTTAAAAAGCTGGTCAAGGACAAGGCCATTTCCGAGGACGAGGAGCGCCGCGCGTCCGACGAGGTGCAAAAGCTGACCGACAAGTTCATCGCCGACATCGACAAGATGGTTGTCGAAAAAGAAAAGGAAGTGCTGACGGTTTAACCCTCGAGGCGCCGGTGGCGAATCCGCAGTCCCCGGCTTAGGGGTCGTACCCCGCCCCGGGGTACGACCCCGCGACGCTTTTGGGGCGCGGGTTACCGTGCCACCTTGTCTTTTCGC
>JBDSKP010000511.1:0-3227 GCA_039916925.1 Duganella sp. | reverse complement strand
GGGCCTGATCGCTTATCGCAGTGCCCGCGCCGAAGCCGATCAAATCTTCGACTACCACATGCAGCAAATGGCCATGTCGCTGCGCTCGAGCGCGACGTTGACCAACAAGGCCGCCGACTCGGCCGCCGACCCCGAGAACGACGACCTCGTGGTGCAGGTGTGGACGCCCGACGGCGCCCAGGTGTTCCGCTCGCTGTCGCGCGCGGCGCTGCCGCAGCGCGCCGTGCTCGGCTTTTCCAACGTCAAGGCCAACAACACCACCTACCGCATCTTCTCGGTGCAGACCAGCAACCAGACGGTGCAGGTCGCGCAGGACATGGCGGTGCGCCAGCGCATGGCCGGCACCTTGGCGCTGCGCACGGTCGGCCCGATCGCCGTCATGGCGCCGATCCTGATGCTGGTCGTGTGGTGGGTCGTCAGCGGCTCGCTGGCGCCGGTCTCGCGCGTCAAGCGGCAGGTGGCCGCGCGCCAGGCCGACGACCTGTCGCCGGTGTCGGAGAACGACCTGCCCGACGAGGTGCTGCCGCTGGTGCACGAACTTAATTTGTTGTTCGGCCGCGTGCGCACCGCGTTCGAGGCCCAGCAGCATTTTGTCGCCGACGCCGCCCACGAGCTGCGCTCGCCGCTGGCCGCGCTCAAGCTGCAGGTGCTGAGCCTGGAGCGCGCGCAGGACGAGGCCGCGCGCGCCGTCGCCATCGGCCGCGTCACGGCCGGCATCGAACGCGCCACCCGGCTGGTCGAGCAACTGCTGGTGCTGGCGCGCCAGGAGGGCGCGGCCGCCGGCAAGCTGGCGCCGGTCAACCTGTCCGAGCTGGTCAAGCGCACCTTGGGCGACATGGCCGGGCTGGCGCAGGCGCGCCAGATCGACCTCGGCCTGCACCACGCCGACGAGGCCACCGTCGCCGGCCAGCCGGACGCGCTGATCATTCTGCTGCGCAACCTGGTCGACAACGCCATCAAGTACACGCCGGCCGGCGGCACCGTCGACATCGACCTGCGCCGCGTGCCCGCCGCCAAGGGCGCGCCCGGGCGCGTCGTGCTGGCCATCGAGGATAGCGGCCCCGGCATCCCGCCCGAGGAGCGCGAACGCGTGTTCAGCCGCTTCTACCGCGTGCCCGGCAGCCCGGCCGGCGGCAGCGGCCTGGGGCTGGCCATCATCAAGTCGATCGCCGAGGCGCACGGCGCCACGTTGACGTTGGACCGCTCCGGGCGCCTGGGCGGCTTGCGCGTCAAAGTCGATTTTCCCGAGACCGCGGGCACCACTCCGGTCTAAAATGCCAGTTTGACATTGGCGGCGGAGCGTGTATGAAGAAAATCGGCTTTTCGGGGACCTTGGACCCGATCACCAACGGGCACATGTGGGTGATCAACGAGGCCCGTTCGATCGCGGACGAGGTGCTGGTGTTCCTGTCGGAGAACACCGCCAAGAAGCCCAAGTTCACGGCCGAGGAGCGCAAGAGCATCATCGCGCTCAGTTGCGCCGAGCAGGGCTGGGACAACGTGCAGGTGGTCATCGTCAAGGGCGACTACACGGCGCGCGCGGCCAAGAAGCACGGCGCCGACTGCCTCATCCGCGGCATCCGCACCACCGCCGATTTCGACTATGAAAACCTGATCCAGCAAACCAACGTCGACGTGCTGCAGGGGGCCAAGACGATCTTCGTCATGCCGCCGCGCGACCTCGGGTCCGTGAGCTCGAGCTTTGTCAAGGCGCTCGAGGGGCCGATCGGCTGGAACTGGATCATGAAGAAATTCGTGCCGGGGCCGGCCTACCACGCCTGGGTGTTGAGCTGGCTGCGCAAGGAATGGGAAGCGTTGTGGGACTACGCGCACGCCGACGCCCCGGCCACGGCGCACGCCGACCAATGGTTCGTGCGGCTGACCGGCGCCGGCGCGTACGGCGGCGCCGCGCGCCACTACCACAACCTCGACCACCTGGTGCACGGCCTGTGCGAGATCCGCGCCTGGGCCGCCAACACGCGGCCGGACCCGCTCGACGTCGACATCGTCAAGCAAGCGTTCTGGTTCCACGACGCCGACTACGGCCGCCGCGGCGGCGCGGACGAGCCGACCAACGAGGAGGCCAGCGCGCAGCTGTGGCTGGGCAGCCACCTGGCGCAGCAGATGGACGACGCCGCACAACTGATACGGGCCACCGACCACTTCCAGGAGGCCTCGATCACGCACCGGCTCAAGGACGTCATGCTCAGCGTCGACCTGGCCATCCTCGGCCAGGACGACGAGGTGTATCAAAATTACGCGCGCGGCATCCGGCGCGAATACAGCCACCTGGCGGACGTCAAATACCGGCACGACCGCGGCGGCGCGCTGGCGCACCTGTGCCGCAAGGCCGAGGCCGGGCAACTGTTCGGCGACCCCTATTTCTCCGACACCTACAACGAGCGCGCCATCGACAACATGCGGCGCGAGATGGCCGCGCTGGCCGACTCCGGCACCTAATGCCGCCACTCCGGGGTCAAGTCTAACATTCATACACAAGCGCAACCGTAGGGACGGCCGGAACCCCCGTTAGCCGTGTTACGGCCCGGCCCGTGTAGAAATGTTAGACTTGACCCCGGAGTGGAGTGCTACACTGGCCGCGCCGTCACGATTGTCGCAAGCCGGTCCGCCGTAACGCCGATCCCGTCTCCTCCAGGAGCGGGCGGGTCCGACGGCCGCGCATCCCCATGCCCCGCGAGGCTGGCTTGCCCGCGATCCGGCGGCAGTACCGTTTCGAAGCGCCGCCATCGTGCGGGTCGGCCGAACATGAGAGGTACGCCGCGCCTGCCCGCAGCCGTCCCCGGCCGGGGCGGCCGTCATTCGCCTGTCTGTTTGCCGTCCGCCGGCCGCGTCCCCATCGTCGTCATTGTCGTTGTAAAGGGATGTCCATGCCATATCTGCAAACACTCGAATCCATCGTGCTCTCGACCATCGCCCCGGCCGCCCAGGCCACCGACCGCGACGCCGCCTTTCCGCGCGCGGCGATCACCGCGCTGGGCCAGGCCGGCCTGCTCGGCCTGATCAGCGCCGAGGCCGTCGGCGGCGCCGGCAAGGGGCTGGCCGAGGCGGCCCGGGTGGTCGAGCGCATCGCCCGCGCCTGTCCGTCGACGGCCATGGTGGTGTGCATGCATTACTGCGCCACCGTCGTCATCGAGGAATTCGGCGTCGAGGCCACGCGCCGCGATATCGCCGCCGGCCGCCATCTGGGCACGCTGGCCTGGTCCGAC
>JBDSKP010000510.1:0-4039 GCA_039916925.1 Duganella sp. | reverse complement strand
CAGACCCTTTGCATCCCACGGTCATATATAATCAACCCTTTGCATCTGCCAGCTACCACTGCTTACGACATGAAATCATCTGAAATCCGCGACAAATTCCTCAAGTTTTTTGAATCCAAGGGTCATTCGATTGTCCGTTCCAGCTCCCTGGTGCCTGGCAACGATCCGACCCTGCTGCTGACCAACAGCGGCATGGTGCAATTCAAGGACGTGTTCACCGGCACCGACAGCCGTCCGTACACCCGCGCGACGTCGGTGCAGCGCTGCGTGCGCGCCGGCGGCAAGCACAACGATCTGGAAAACGTCGGCTACACCGCGCGCCACCACACCTTCTTCGAAATGCTGGGCAACTTCAGCTTCGGCGACTACTTCAAGCGCGACGCCATCAACTTCGCCTGGGAACTGCTGACCAAGGTCTACGGCCTGCCGGCCGACAAGCTGACCGTGACCGTCTACATGGAAGACGACGAGGCCTACGACATCTGGGCCAACGAAGTGGGCGTGCCGAAAGAGCGCATCATCCGCATCGGCGACAACAAGGGTTCGCGCTATGCGTCCGATAACTTCTGGCAGATGGCCGACACCGGCCCGTGCGGCCCGTGCACCGAGATCTTCTACGACCACGGCGCCGATATTCCCGGCGGCCCGCCAGGCTCGCCGGACGAGGACGGCGACCGCTTCATCGAAATCTGGAACCTGGTGTTCATGCAGTTCAACCGCGACGAAGCGGGCGTGATGCACAAGCTGCCGAAGCCGTGCGTCGACACCGGCATGGGCATGGAGCGCCTGGCCGCCGTGCTGCAGCACGTGCATTCGAACTACGAGATCGACCTGTTCCAGGCGCTGATCAAGGCCGCCGCGCGCGAAACCGGCGCCACCGACCTGGAAAACAAGTCGCTGCGCGTGATCGCCGACCACATCCGCGCTTCGGCGTTCATGATCGTCGACGGCGTCATTCCCGGCAGCGAAGGCCGCGCCTACGTCCTGCGTCGCATCATCCGCCGCGCGCTGCGTCACGGCCACAAGCTGGGCCAGACCAAGCCGTTCTTCTACAAACTGGTGGCCGACCTGGCGATCGAGATGGGCGGCGCCTATCCGGAGCTGGAGCAAGCCAGGGAGCGCGTCGCGCAGATGTTGAAGGCCGAGGAAGAGCGTTTCGGCGAGACGCTGGAAACCGGCATGAAAGTGCTGGAAGCGCAGTTGACCAAGGACGGCACCGGCATCGACGGCGCCACCGCCTTCACCTTGTACGAGACCTACGGCTTCCCGCCGGACCTGACGGCCGACATCTGCCGTGAGCGTAACATCACCTTCGACCAGGCAGGCTACGACGCGGCGCTGAAGGAAAGCCAGGAGCTGTCGCGCAAGGGCGGCAAATCGGTCAAGGACAGCAAGGTCGAATATTCGGGCGAGAAGAACAAGTTCGTCGGTTACGACAACCTGAGCCACGCCACCAGCAAGATCGTGGCGCTGTACACCGGCGGCACCCCGGTCAAAGAACTGACGGCTGGCCAGGCCGGCATCGTGGTGCTCGACACCACGCCGTTCTACGCCGAATCGGGCGGCCAGGTGGGTGACCAGGGCGTCATCGGCGCCGGCGCCGCCAGGTTCAACGTCGACGACACGCTGAAAATCCAGGCCGACGTGTTCGGCCACCACGGCACCCTGGCGGCCGGTTCGCTGAAGGTGGGCGACGCGGTCAGCGCCGACGTCGACCAGGCCAAGCGCGCGCGCACCATCCGCAACCACTCGGCGACCCACCTGATGCACAAGGCGCTGCGCGAGGTGCTGGGCGGCCATGTGGCGCAAAAAGGTTCGCTGGTCGATCCGGACAAGACCCGTTTCGACTTCAGCCACAACGCGCCGCTGACTGCCGAGCAGATCGCCGAAGTGGAAGCCAAGGTCAATAAGGAGATCCTGGAAAACCACGCGACCAAGGCCCAGCACATGTCGTTCGACGACGCCGTCAAGCATGGCGCGATGGCGTTGTTCGGCGAGAAGTACGGCGACGAAGTGCGCGTGCTCGACATCGGCTCGTCGAAGGAACTGTGCGGCGGCGTCCACGTGCAGCGCACCGGCGACATCGGCCTGTTCAAGATCATCTCGGAAAGCGGCGTCGCCGCCGGCATCCGCCGCGTCGAGGCGGTGACCGGCGAGGGCGCGCTGGCGCTGGTGCAGTCGATGAACCGCCGCCTGCTGGAGGCGGCCGCCGCGCTGAAATCGAGCCCGGAAGAGCTGACCGCGCGTATCGGCCAGGTGCAGGACCACGTCAAGGCGCTGGAGAAGGAACTGGCCGCGCTGAAGTCGAAACTGGCTTCGGGGCAGGGCGACGAGCTGGTCACGCAAGCGGTCGACGTCAACGGCATCAAGGTGCTGGCGGCAACGCTGGACGGCGCCGACGTGGCGCGCCTGCGCGAGACCATGGACAAGTTGAAGGACAAGCTGAAGACCGCCGCCATCGTGCTCGCGAGCGTCGCCGACGGCAAGGTCAGCCTGATCGCCGGCGTGACGGCGGACGCCACGTCCAAGGTCAAGGCGGGCGAGCTGGTGAACTTCGTTGCACAACAAGTGGGCGGCAAAGGCGGCGGGCGCCCCGATATGGCGCAGGCCGGCGGCACCGATCCTAGCGGTTTGCCGGCGGCGCTGGCGGGTGTTGCCGCGTGGGTGGGCGAGCGCGCCTAACGGTAACTATCACTCTGCAATAAAGCGTGTAATGCAGCACCAATGCGGCCCGCGTGTCAATGCGGGCCGTTTTTTTAAGCAGACTTATTGTAAAATCGCAAGTTCCCGTTGCGGACTTGCAACGCACTATGAACTATTTTGGTGCAGCGCGTCAACCGCCACAAATTGGAGTAGTATGGCGAAAGTGCTTAACAAACTAGCGGGTTCTTGATGACTGACACGATACTTGAAAACGAAATCATGGAATTCCATAAAGAACTCGACGCGCGCGGCTTAAATTGCCCGCTGCCGATTCTTAAGGCTAAAAAAGCCTTGTCCGAGCTCCAAAGCGGCGAAGTGCTGCGGATTATGGCTACCGACCCCGGTTCCGTGCGTGACTTTCAGGCTTTTGCCAAACAAACCGGCAATGCGTTGCTGTCCCATGTCCAAACGGGCCGTGAATTCGTCTTTTTGATGCAGCGCAAATAAACGTTAGCGCTCCCAGCATTATTCTTCCCCGTGGAACCGCCGTCTAAGGAATCACTTTTTTAGACGGTTTCTACTAGCGAAAAATAGCACGATCGTGCTTTAATTTCTTGTGCGTGACGGATTTCTCATATAATCTAGCCCACATTTAGTCCCGAACATTTACACATTTTCCCAAAGGCACACCTATGAAAGTCTTGGTACCCGTCAAACGCGTGGTCGACTATAACGTCAAGGTACGCGTCAAGTCCGACGGCACTGGCGTCGATATCGCTAACGTCAAAATGTCGATGAACCCTTTCGATGAGATCGCGCTGGAAGAGGCGATGCGCCTGAAGGAAGCCGGCAAGGTCACCGAAGTGGTGGCGGTGTCGTGCGGCGTGACCCAATGCCAGGAAACGCTGCGCACCGGCATGGCCATCGGCGCCGACCGCGGCATCCTGGTCGAGACCTCGGTCGAGCTCGAGCCGCTGGCCGTCGCCAAGCTTCTCAAGGCGCTGGCCGACAAGGAACAGCCGCAGCTGATCATCCTGGGCAAGCAGGCGATCGACGACGACTCCAACCAGACAGGCCAGATGCTGGCCGCGCTGCTGGGCTGGCCGCAAGCGACGTTCGCGTCGAAAGTGGTGCTGGAAGACGGCAAAGTGACCGTCACGCGCGAAGTGGACGGCGGCCTGGAAACGCTGGCGCTGACCTTGCCGGCGATCGTCACCACCGACCTGCGCCTGAACGAGCCGCGCTATGTGACGCTGCCGAACATCATGAAGGCGAAGAAAAAGCCGCTGGACGTGACCAAGCCGGAAGACCTGGGCGTCGATGTGACCCCGCGCCTGAAAACCCTGAAAGTCGTCGAGCCGGCCAAGCGCTCGGCCGGCATCAAGGTACCGGACGT
>JBDSKP010000509.1:0-5680 GCA_039916925.1 Duganella sp. | reverse complement strand
TGCGCCTGGTGCTGCTGTGGTTCGGCACCTGGAAGAACACCGGCGCCAATTATGCGCCGGAGTGGGTGAAGTTTAACAACCAGCGCTTCCCGCGCATGCTGGACAAGGAAGGCAAGCCGATTTACTGCCTCTCGCCGCAGGGCGAGGAAACGCTCAAGGCCGACAAGAAGGCGTTTGTCGCGCTGATGACGCATATTAAAAAGATCGACGAGGCGCACCGCACCGTCATCATGATGCAGGTCGAGAACGAGGTGGGCACCTACGGCTACGCGCGCGACTACGCGCCGAAGGCCGAAGCGGCGTTCAATCAGCCGGTGCCCGAAGCGGTGTTGACGCGTAAAAAATCGCCGGTGGCGCTGGCCGCCAGCGGCACCTGGAAGCAGGTCTACGGTGACTACGCCGAAGAATACTTCCACGCTTATTCGATCGCCAGCTACATCGGCGAGATCGCCAAGGCCGGCCGTGCGGTCTACAACCTGCCGATGTACGTCAATAACTCGATCCGCGATCCGCTCGAAGAGCCGGTCAAACCGTGGAACAAGAACTTCGCCAGCGGCGGCCCGACCTTCGACGTGATCGATATCTACAAGGCGGCCGCGCCGGCGATCGACTTCGCCGCGCCAGATATCTACAGCCCGGACTCGAAGAAATTCGTCGCCACGCTGGACAAGTTCCAGCGTGCGGACAACGCGCTGGCCGTTCCGGAGATGAGCAATGCCGCCGAATACGTGCGCTATGCCTATCTGGTGCTGGGCCGTGGCGCCATTAACTTCTCGCCGTTCGGCATCGACTACGCCGACTACAGCAATTTCCCGCTCGGCCACAAGGCCACCGACAAGACCATGGTCGAACCGTACGCGAAAATCTACTCGGTCTTCCGTCCGATGGAGCGCCAGTGGTCCAAATGGGCGTTCGAGGGCCGCACCTACGGCGTGGCCGAAGGCGACGACCGCGCGCCGCAAACCATCGCGATGAAGGGCTGGAAGGGCACGATCTCGTTCCGCGAATGGCAGTTCGGCGAGCGCGAATATTTCAAGGATGTGAAGGACTTGCCGGCCAACACGGAGAAACCCAACGGCGGCGTGGCGATCGCGCAGATCGCCGACGATGAGTTCATCATCGTCGGCCAGTATGCGCGCGTGAAGATCGACCATGCCGATGGCAAACCGACGATGTGGGCGCGCGTCGAGGAGGGCTATTATGATCCATCCGGTAAATGGATCATGGAGCGCAACTGGAACGGCGACCAAACCGACTACGGCCTCAATCTGACCGGCAAGCCGGTGGTGTTGAAGGTCAAAGTCGGCACGTACTGAATATAAAATACACAGGAGATAGAATATGCGATTCAAAGCGATAGTGCCGGCGGCTTCGTGCCTGGCGGTGATGATGTCCGGCCACGCATTGGCCGGGACGTTCGAAAAGACCGCCACCGGCGTGGTGGTCAAGCCCGACGCGGGCGCCAAGGAGGTGCGGCTCGAGGTCATGAGCGACAACATCATCCACGTGGTGAAGACCGATCAGGCGGGCAAGGAGCTTACCCCGTCGCTGATGACGGTGGCCGCACCTGTTAGCGGTATCTTCAGCGTCACCGCTTCGGGCAAGGACAAGGTCACGCTCAAGGCGAAGAAAATCTCCGTCGCCGTGTCGCTGGCGACCGGCCAGGTGCAGTTCTTCAACGCGGCCGGCAAGGCGTTCCTGAGCCAGGCCTCGGAGAGCATGACGCCCGTCGATGTCGGCGGCAAGCCGTTCATGGCGATCAAGCAGGGCTTCAACCACGGCACCAAGGACGCCTACTACGGCCTGGGCCAGCATCAGAACGCGCAGATGAACCTCAACGGCGAAGACGTGCTGCTGATGCAGCACAATATGGTCATCGCGGTGCCGTTCGTCGTCTCGGACAAGAACTACGGCGTCTTGTGGGATAACAATTCGATCTCGCGTTTTGGCGACACCAAGCCGTACGGCTTCCTGAGCCGCGACCTGAAACTGGTCGACGACGAAGGCAAGGCCGGCGGCCTGACCGCGCGCTACTACGTCGACGACAAGCTGGTTCTGACGCGCCAGGAAAAAGACATCTCCTACCAGTACCTGAAGGACGTGGCCGAGAACTGGCCGAAGGAACTTGGCGATCCGAAGAAGGCCGTCGGCGTCAAGGTGGTGTGGGACGGTACGCTGACGTCCGACAAGCCGGGCGTGCACAAGATGCAGATGTATTCGTCCGACTACGCGAAGCTGAGCATGGACGGCAAGGAAGTGATGGACGTCTGGCGCCAGAACTGGAATCCGTGGTACCACAACTTCGAGCAGAAGTTCGAAGCGGGCAAGCCGGTCAAGCTGCACCTGGAATGGAAACCGTCGGGTGGCATGGTCGCCATGACGCACAACGACCCGCTGCCGGCGCCGGAACGCCACTCGCTGACCTTCTCGTCGGAAGTCGCGCAGAGCATCAACTACTACGTGGTCAACGGCGAGACCAGCATCGACAACGTCATCGCCGGCTACCGCCATCTGACCGGCCAGGCGCCGATGATGCCGAAGTGGGCCTACGGCCTGTGGCAGTCGCGCCAGCGCTATGAAACGCAGGAGCAGCTGCTCGGCGTGTTGAAGGAGTACCGCAAGCAGGGCTGGCCGGTCGACACCATGGTGCAGGACTGGTTCTACTGGCCGCAGGACGGCTGGGGTTCGCACGATTTCGACAAGACCCGCTTCCCCGATCCGAAAGGCCTGGTGGACGAGGTCCACAAGAACAACGCCCGCATCATGATTTCGATCTGGGGCAAGTTCTACGACAACACCGCGAACTACAAGGAGCTGGCGGCCAAGGGCTATATGTGGACCAAGAACGTCGAGAACGGCGATCTGGACTGGGTTGGCCCCGGCTACAAGAACAGCCACTACGATCCGTACACCAAGGGCGCGCGCGATATGTACTATCGCCAGATGAAGCCCAAGCTGGTCGATCTGGGCTTCGACGCCTGGTGGATGGATAACACCGAACCGGACGTGTTGTCGAACACCCGCCTGGAGGACTTCAAGAAGCTGATCGGGCCGACCGTCTACGGCGCCGGTGAGATCACCTTCAATCCTTATAGCCTGGTGCACACCGAGGGCTTCTACCAGGGGCTGAAGAACGACCAGCCGGACAAGCGCCAGTTCATCCTGTCGCGCTCCGGTTTCGCCGGCATCCAGCGCAACGCCACCGCGCTGTGGAGCGGCGATACGGCCAGCCGCTGGAACAATCTGTACGACCAGATCTCGGCCGGCGTGAGCATGTCGATGTCGGGTATCCCGAACTGGACGCACGATATCGGCGGCTATGCGCAGGAAGCCCGCTACCAGGTCGGCTCGACCGGCACTGCGCAGGAAAACCGCGCGGTCGGCGCCGCCGAGGGCAAGCCGGAGGACATGAAGGAATGGCGCGAGCTCAATCTGCGCTGGTGGCAGTTCGGCGCCTTGACGCCGCTGTTCCGCTCGCACGGCGAGGTGGTCAAGCGCGAGATCCACGAGATCTCGCCGGAGGGCTCGCCGATGCGCGAGTCGATGGTCTGGTACGACAAGCTGCGCTATCGCATGATGCCGTACATTTATTCGACGGCGGCGACGACGTACCACGATTCGGGCACCATCATGCGCGGTCTGGTGATGGACTTCCCGAACGATGATACGGTCAAGAACATCAAGGACCAGTACCTGTTCGGCCACAGCCTGATGGTCGCGCCGGTGTACGTGTACGGTGGCCGCGAGCGCGATGTCTACATGCCGAAGGGCGCCAACTGGTATGACTTCTATACCGGCGAAGTGCACAAGGGCGGCACGAAGACCTCGATCAAGGCGCCGGAAACCCGCATGCCGCTGCTGGTGAAGGCCGGTGCGATCCTGCCATTGGGTCCGGTGACGCAGTACGTCGACGAGAAACCGGATGCGCCGATCACGCTGAACATCTACACCGGCGCGGACGGCAAATTCAGCCTGTACGAGGATGACGGCGTCTCCAACGCCTACTTGCGCAACGAGTTCTCGCGTATTCCGCTGAGCTACAACGACAAGACCGGCACCGTCACCATCGGCGAGCGCGTGGGCCAGTTCAAGGGCATGGTCGCCAAGCGCGAGTTCAAGGTGCGCTTCATCAAGGCGGGCGTATCGAGCTCGGACAACTTCGACGCCGCCGACAAAGTCGTCAGCTATGAAGGCAAGGCGGTCACCGTCAAGCGCTGATTTTCGCACCTGACGATGATTCCTCGATGACGGCGGGGGCGGTGCATGCCGCCTCCGCCGTTTTTCTCCGCTCTACAAGAAAAAACTTATGAAAATTTTGCTGCGCTCCTCGCTGCTTCTTTCGCTTCTTTCCTCGGCCGTTGTCGCCATCGCGGCGACGGCGGCTCCGGATCTAACGCTGCGCTACAAACAGCCCGCGCCCGACACGCCGCAGGGCTGGGAGCGCGAGGCGCTGCCGATCGGGAACGGCCGCATCGGCGCGATGATCTTCGGCCAGCTGGCGCGCGAGCGTATCCAGTTCAACGACATCACGCTGTGGACCGGCGACGAGAAGGTGATGGGCGCGTATCAGCCGTTCGGCGACTTGTATGTGAATCTGCCGGGGCACGAGCAGGCCACCGACTATTCGCGCCAGCTCGACATCGGCCAGAGCCTGCACAGCGTCAGCTACACGTACAAGGGTGTGAAGTTCAAACGCGAAGCCCTGGCGAGCTATCCGGCGCAGGTGATCGCGGTGCGGCTGAGCGCCGACAAGCGCGGCCAGTACACCGGTTCGATCGAACTGACCGACATGCACGACGCGCAGATCAACGCGCTGGGCAACCGCATCGTCGCCACAGGCTCGTTGCGCGGCAAAGGCGATGCGTCGTCGAACGCGATGGACTACGCCAGCCAGGTGAGGGTGCAAAACGAGGGTGGCGCCATCGCCATCGACGGCAACAAGATCACCTTCGCCGGCTGCGACGCGGTGACCCTGATACTGGGCGCCGGCACCAGCTATGTCCTCGATTCAGCCAAAAAATTCCAGGGCGAGCATCCGTTGGCGCGCGTGTCGGCACAGGTCAACGCGGCGTCGCGTCCGTGGCCGGCGCTGCTGGCCGAGCACCGCAAGGATTTCCAGGCGCAGTTCAACCGCGTGGGCGTGGACTTCGGCGCGGCCACGGCGGCGCGGCGCGCGCTGCCGACCGATCAACGCATCGAAACCTATACCGCCGAGGGCAAAGATCCCGAGCTCGAGGCGCAGTTCTTCCAGTATGGCCGTTACCTGCTGATCTCCAGCTCGCGCGGTTCGCTGCCGGCCAACCTGCAGGGGCTGTGGAACAACAACCCGTCGCCGCCGTGGAAATCGGACTACCATACCAACATCAACGTCCAGATGAACTACTGGCCGGCGGAACCGGCCAACCTGTCCGAGCACGCGCTGCCGTTCCTGAACTTCGTGCAGGGCGTGGCGCCCGTGTACCGCCAGCTGATCGCCGATACGGCGGCCAAGGCGATCGCCGATCCGGCCTCGGTGGTGATGGCCGCGCCGGACCTCAGCGGCCAGGCGGTGCAGAAGGAGGAAACCTTTGTCAGCGCCGCCGGCAAGCCGGTGCGCGGCTGGACCGTGCGCACCGAGTCCAATCCGTTCGGTGCGATGGGCTACATCTGGAACAAGACCGGTAACGCATGGTACGCCCAG
>JBDSKP010000508.1:0-4322 GCA_039916925.1 Duganella sp. | reverse complement strand
CGCCGCCCACCGAGTAATAGACTTTGCTGACGGTGCCGCCGTCGGCGCGCGTCAACGTGAAGCGCATGCCGTTCGGGTGTTCGGCCAGCGATTCGGCCATGTGGAACACCAGATTCTTGCCGCGTTTGAACGGCACCGCGCGGGTTCCCAGCAGCCGCAGTTCCCCCGCGGCTTCGGCTTCGGCCAACTGGGCCTCGACCCGGGTCGGCACCACGTCCTGCGGGGTTTCGCCCATCAGGCCGAGGATCACCGCCTTGTCGGTCGCGTGGCCGATGCCGGTCAGCGCGAGCGAGCCATAGAGCTCGGCGGTCACCTCGGTGACATCGTCAAGCGGAGCGCAGTCGAGCAGGAAACGGCGGGCCGCCACCATCGGTCCCACCGTGTGGGAACTCGACGGCCCTATGCCAATCTTGAACAAATCGAAAACGCTCATGTCCATCGGATGTCTCTCTTTTTTATAATGTGATTGATTAAGCCGCTTTGCCCAGGCGGACATCGACGTTGGCCAGCATGTCGGCCACCATCTCCTCGACGCCGATGTGGGCCTTCCAGCCCCAGTCGGCGGTCGCGGTGGCGTCGTCCAGGCTTTGCGGCCACGTGTCGGCGATGGCCTGGCGGCTATCGGGCTTGTAGGCGATTTTAAAGTCCGGCACGGCGCGCGTGATGGCGGCGGCCAGTTGTTCCGGATTGAACGAGACGCCGGCGACGTTGTAAGCCGAGCGCACCTTGACCTGTTCGGCCGGCGCTTCCATCAGTTCGATGGTGGCGCGGATCGCATCGGGCATGTGGATCATCGGCAGCGTGGTCTGCGGGCCGAGGAAGCATTCATAGCGTTCGCCGCGCAACGCGGAATGGAAGATCGCGATCGCGTAGTCGGTGGTGCCGCCGCCCGGTGGCGACTTGAAGCTGATGATGCCCGGGTAGCGGATGCTGCGCACATCGACGCCGTACTTGATGAAGTAGTACTCGCACAGACGCTCGCCGGCCAGCTTGCTGATGCCGTAGATCGTGGTCGGGTCCATCACCGTGGTTTGCGGCGTGTTCACCGCCGGCGTGTTCGGGCCGAACGCGGCGATCGACGACGGCCAGAAGACCTTGAGCGGCTTGCCGATGATGCCGCGCTCGCGCGCCACTTCCAGGATATTGAGCAGGCCGTCCATGTTCAGGGTCCAGGCCTTGAGCGGCGCCGCCTCGCCGGTGGCCGACAGCATCGCCGCCAGCTGGTAGACCTGGGTGATGCCCTCCTCCGTCACCAGCGTGGACAGCGCCTGCTGGTCCAGCACATTGAGCGGCGTGTAGCGCTGCGCGTGATACAGATTGGTCGGGCTGATGTCGCTGGCGATGACGTTTTGCGCGCCGTGTTTGGCGGCCAGCGCCTCCACCAGTTCACTGCCGATTTGGCCGTTGGCGCCGATGACGAGGATGCGTTGTTGTTCCATGTTGATTCCTGACTGTTCTATTTTTTAAGCAGGCCAAGCTCTGTGCCCGCCTGTTCGAATGCTTTGAGCACGGTGTCCAACTGCGCGCGGCTATGCGCGGCGGATAGTTGGACGCGCACGCGGGCCTGGCCCATCGGGACCACCGGGTAGAAGAAGCCGCTGAGCAGAACGCCCAGCTCATACATTCGTGCCGCGAACTTCTGCGCGACGGGCGCGTCGAACAACATCACAGGAACAACAGGGTGCGTACCGGGCTTGATGGTGAAGCCGATACGTTCGATCTCCTTGCGGAAGTAGGCGGTGTTCTCGTGCAGGCGGTCGCGCAGTTCGGTCGACTGCGACAGCCGTTCGAGCACCGCCAGCGAGGCGCCGGCGATCGACGGCGCCAGCGTGTTGGAGAACAGGTAAGGCCGCGATTTCTGGCGCAGCATGTCGATCACTTCCTTGCGGGCGGACGTGAAACCGCCCATCGCGCCGCCCAGGGCCTTGCCCAGCGTGCCAGTGATGATGTCGACGCGGCCCATGACGTTGTGATGCTCGTGGGTGCCGCGGCCGGTCGCGCCCATGAAGCCGGAGGCGTGGCATTCGTCGATCATCACCAGCGCGCCGTATTTGTCGGCCAGGTCGCAGATCTTGTCCAGCTGGGCGATGGTGCCGTCCATCGAGAACACGCCATCGGTGACGATGACTTTATGGCGCTTGTCGGCGGCGGCCTGCAACTGCGCTTCCAGGTCGGCCATGTCGTTGTGGGCGTAGCGGAAGCGCGCGGCCTTGCACAGGCGGATGCCGTCGATGATCGAGGCGTGGTTCAACGCGTCCGAGATGATGGCGTCGTTCTCGTCGAACAGCGGCTCGAACACGCCGCCGTTGGCGTCGAAGGCGGCCGCGTAAAGGATCGTGTCCTCGGTGCCGAGGAACTTTGAGATCGCCTGCTCCAGTTGCTTGTGCACGGTCTGCGTGCCGCAGATGAAACGCACCGACGACAGGCCGTAGCCGTATTTTTCGGTCGCGTCGATCGACGCCTTGGCCACCCACTCCTCGCCCGACAGGCCGAGGTAGTTGTTGGCGCACATATTGATCAAGGTGCGGCCATCCTGAGCCACCACTTCCGACCCCTGGCGCGAAGCGAGCACGCGCTCCGGCTTGTACAGGCCTTGATCGCGCAATTGATCCAGGTTTTGCCGCAGGCCGCTAAAGAAGGTGCTTTTTGCTTGATTGCTCATGATGGTCCTTGTATGTGGTACGATCGTTTTCACTGTGTTATGAGAAATCCGTTATGTCGAACTCAAATTCAATATATCGAATCTTACAGAGAACCAGTGAACAGCGCAAGAAGGAAGCATGCGGTTCTGACCGCGTTTTCCCGACAGATTTACCTAGAATTTAGCCTATCCGCCGAATAAAACAATGAAAACACCTGTTTCGACGAACGCACCACCCGAGGTTGGCGCCGCGTTGCAGCGCCTGCGCCTGGCGCGCGGCCTGACCCTGGAGGACCTGTCGCGCATAGCGGGAGTGTCCAAATCGATGCTGTCGCAGATCGAACGCGAAAAGGCCAATCCCACCATCGCCATCACGTGGCGCCTGTCCAATGCGCTGGGCGTGCCGATCGGCGAGCTGCTGGCGACGGCGGAGAAGGAATCCGAAACCATCCGCGTGCTTGACGCGCATGAGACCCCCACCCTGCCCGGCAACCACGCCGGCTACGTGCTGCGCATTTTGGGGCCGATGGAGTTGGCGGGGAAGTATGAATGGTATGAGCTGACCCTGGCGCCGGGAGGCGAGCTGGCGTCGCAGGGACACGATCCGGGCGCGCAGGAGCATGTCACGCTGCTGCATGGATCGGTGGAGGTGGAGGTTGGCAACACCAAGAAGAAGGTCAAGCTGGGCGGCACGGCGCGCTACCCGGGCGACCAGCAGCACACCATACGCAACGTCGGCAAGACCGAGGCGAAGGCGTTATTGGTGGTGATACACCGCTGATTCGCGCACGCGAACCCGCACCCCCAACCGGGGTCTGACCCCATGGGGTCAGACCCCTAAGCGGTAACGTGCGCGTATCGCTAAAGGGTGGCGGGTTTGAATTGGCGTCCTACCAGTTCGATTCGCGCTCCGGCGTGGAGCTGATGCGGTGGATGGCCAGATCGGCGCCCTGGAATTCATCTTCCGCATCGAGGCGCAGGCCCAGCGTGGCTTTCAACACGCCATAGATGGCGAAGCCGCCGGCCAGCGCGATCGCCACGCCCATCAAAGTACCGCCCACCTGCGCGGCAAACGACACGCCGCCCATGCCACCCAGCGCCTTCAGCCCGAAGATACCCGCCGCGATGCCGCCCCAGGCGCCGCACAGGCCGTGAAGCGGCCACACGCCCAGCACATCGTCGATCTTCCATTTGTTCTGCGCCAGCGTGAACATCCAGACGAAGATGGCGCCCGCGATACCGCCCGTCACCAGCGCCCCCAGCGGATGCATCAGGTCCGACCCGGCGCATACCGCCACCAGTCCCGCCAGTGGTCCGTTGTAAGCGAAACCGGGATCATTTTTCCCCATCAGCAGCGCGACCAGGGTGCCGCCGACCATCGCCATCAGCGAGTTGACCGCGACCAGACCGTTCATCTTGTCGAGCGATTGCGCGCTCATGACGTTGAAGCCGAACCAGCCCACGGTCAGGATCCAGGCGCCCAGCGCCAGGAACGGAATCGACGACGGCGGATGCGCGGCGATCGCGCCGTTCTTCATATAGCGCCCGCGCCGCGCGCCCAGCAGCAGCACCGCCGGCAGCGCGAGCCAGCCGCCCACGGCATGCACCACCACGGAGCCCGCGAAGTCGTGGAATTCATGGCCCGTGACCGAGGCGATCCAGTCCTGGATGCCGAAGTGCT
>JBDSKP010000507.1:0-6066 GCA_039916925.1 Duganella sp. | reverse complement strand
CGTCGGGTGCGGCCGCCACAGCCACTGTCCGTCCAGCTCGTAATATGCCGGCACGGCCGGCCGCGGCAGCGCGCCCGTGTGGCGTAGCGTCAGGTCCAGCGCGCTGCTATCGGTCACATCGTACGAGGAGCGCAGCAACCAGTGACGGCTCGGGTCGTTGGTGCTCAGCACCGGGTTGGTGCCGCTGAGGTCGCGGCTGCCAGGTAGCGGGTTGCTATTCACATGCTGCACCACCAGCCCGGCGTTCAGCCGCCACGCCGGCGCCGCCTGCCAGTTGCCCCACATCTCGATGCCGCGCGCGCTCCCCTCCGCCTGGTTATCGAACAGGAACAACGCCGGCGCCGCCGGGTCGGTTTGCGGTTCCAGCGTCCGCAATTTGTCGTAGCGGCTGTAGAAGGCGGTGGCGGACCAGGACAGCGTCGGCAGCGGCTGGGCACGGTAACCCAGCTCGATCACCTTGGCCACCTCCGACTGGAAGGCCGGACCGCCGCCGTACAGATAAAAACTGCGCCCGCCGACGACGCGCGGCGTGCTTGGCGCATGCAGGTCGCGGTCGAAACGCGACGGCGCGCGCACGGTGCGGGCCAGGCTGCCCCAGACCAATTGGTCTTGCGCCGGAGTCCAGGCCAGGCGCAGGCTGGGCAGGTATTCGGCCCCGGTGTAGTTATTCTGTTCGACCTTGGCGCCGGCGGTCAGCTTGAGGTCCGGCGTGACGGCGTATTCGTCCTGCGCGAACAGGTTGGCCCAATGCATGTCCAGGTCGCCGGGCAGGAATCCCAGGTTGGGCGAGTTGGTCACCCGGTCCCAGCTGTGGCGATAGCCGCCGCCCCAGGTCAACAGGTTGCGTTCGCCCACGCGCAGGTCGTGCTGGGCGTCCAGGTCCAGCGTCGACAGGCGCTCGACGAAGACGCCGGGCTGGTTGCGCTCGGTGTGGTCGAGGATGACTTGCAAGCGCATATTGGCGTCGGGCGACAGCTTGCGGGTCAGGCGGCCGATCAGATTGGCGCCCGAGATATGCACCGGCAAGGCGGCGAACTGGCCCAGTTCGCCCTGATAGCCGTCGCCGGACACGCTCAGCGCACCCTCGGGCACGGCCCAGTCGGCGCGGAAACCGGCCTGGGTGCGTTGCATGCCGAAGTGGGTGTTGCCGCCGGTGGCGGTGAAGGTATCGTTGAACTTCTGGTATTTGCCATAGACGCGATAGGTGCCGCCGTCGGGCAGCGCGCCGCCGTAGCGCAGCGAACCGTTCTTGTCGCGATCGCCGCCGACGGCGCTCAGCTGGCCGCCCCGGGTGTCGGCCGACGAGCGCGTGATGACGTTGATGACGCCGTTGACGGCGTTGGCGCCCCAAATCGTCGCGCCCGGTCCGCTGATCACTTCGATGCGCTCGACGTCCTCCATCACCACATCCTGCGCGTCCCAGAACACGCCGGAATACAGCGGCGTATAGACGCTGCGGCCGTCGATCAGCATCAGCAGCTTGTTCGAGAAGGGGCTGTTGAAGCCGCGCGCGGTGACCGCCCAGTTGCGCGCGTCGACCTGCGCCACTTGCAGATTGGGAGCCAGCCGCAGCGCCTCGGGCAGCGACTGCGCGCCGCTGCGGCGGAGATCGCCGGCGCTGATGACGAACACGGAGGCGGCCGTGCCGGCCAGCCGCTCCTCCTGGCGCGACACCGACGTGACGATGACATCGCTAAGCTGTTCGAGCGACATGTCGGCGATGACACTGCCGTCCGCGACCATGGCCCGCGCCGAGGTCGCGCACAGCGTGGTTGCAATGAGTAATACCTTAGAACAGCTAGCTCTTCCGGCCATCGCGCCCCCGCGGTTGTCCCCCTGCCGCCGCCGACCGCCAAGCCGGCGCCCTATCCTGGGCGAGCGCCACGGTCTTCCGCGTGGCTACTCGCACAAGGAAATTATAGCCACATCCGCTCTGGTTTCCTTTTGGAATTTATATCGTAATGCAAGATTCAGCAGTGATGGGGATGGAATGCAACAACGCGCGTGCCACTCACGGGTCCCGATCGTCGGGGAGGGCCGCGAGCAGATACGCGACGCACGCGCCGCCCGGCAACGCCGCACTGTAGAGGTAGCCCTGGAACACGTTGCAGCCCAGCGCCGCCAGCGTATCGCGCTGCTCGACCGTCTCGACGAACTCGGCCACCACCTCGACCTGGCGCGCGCGTCCCAGCGCGGCGATGGTCTGGATGATGTCGCGGCTGATGGGATTGCCAAGCACGTCGCGCGTCAGCGAGCCGTCGAGCTTGATGGAGTGGATGGCAAACCGGCGCAGGTGCAACAAGGACGAGTGGCCCATGCCGAAGTCGTCCAGCGCCAGCGCCACGCCCATGGCGACGATGCTCGCCAGGTTCCGGTCGACCACCTCGGTGGCCGCGATGGCCTGGTTCTCGGTGATTTCCAGCTCGATCTCGTGCGGCGCCAAGTGGTGCCGCGCCAGACAGGCGGCCAGCACCGTTGGCAACAGCGGGTCGTTGAGTTGCAACGGGGAAACATTAACCGCCATGGTAATGTGCGGCAATCCAAGCCGGTTCCATTCGGCCTTGCGGGCGCAGGCCTCCTCCAGCACCCACGCGCCCAGGCGGCCGATCAAGCCGCCCTCCTCGGCCAGCGCCACGGCGACGTCGGCGCGGATCGGTCCATGGCGCTTGTGCTGCCAACGCAGCAACGCCTCGACGCCGACGGCGCCGCCGAGGCCGCCGTGCTTGGGCTGGAACACCAACGTCAGCGCGGTGGTGCCGATATCGCGCTTCAACTCGTTGAGCAAGCTGCGCGCGACCAGTCCCGCGTGGCTGTTGCGCGACACCGACCTCAAGTACAGCGGTCCCAGCGCGCCGATGGCGCCGATCGCGGCATCGAACGCCGCGGTTTGCCCGCGCAGGCGGCGCGCCTCCGCCTTGCGCACGAACGGCAGATAGATCAAGGTGCTGATCAGCAGGCCGAGCGCTTGCACGGCCGCGCCGCGCCACGAGTGCGTCACCAGGTAGCCCGACAGGAAAGGCGGCGTGGTCCACGGCACCGTGTAGTCGTACAACACGATCAATCCGGCGTGCACGGCGGTCAGTCCCAGTAAAGTCAGCGCCAGCGGGGCGAGCAAAAACGGCCACCAGAAGATCGGGTTGAGCGCGATGGGCAAGCCGAATATCAGCAACTCGCTGACATTGAAGAACGACGGCACCACGGACACCAGCGCCAGCCGCCGGAACGGCCCTTCGCGCGCCACGATGAGCAGCGCCACCACCAAGCCCAGCGTCGCGCCCGAGCCCCCCAGCAGGCCGAAGACGTCGATCAACCGTTTCCAGGGCACGCCGGCCGAGGCGCCCAACAGCGACAGCGTCTGGTCGCCCAGCACCGTGCCGCCATGGATGCCGACCAGCCACACGGCATGGGTGACCAGCACCGCGCCGAGACCGAACAGCCAGTCGGCATCGGCCCGCGTGGAAATCGCCTCGGCCACGGCGGCCAGCCCGTGCATATCCGGCGGCGACAGGGCCATGGCGGCTTTGGCCGACAGCAGCACGACGAAGCTGAGTATCGCGCACGGCGGTATCATGCCCAGGGCGAAATAAAAGATGGGATTGCTGTCGTAGTCGGGCTCGATCCGGAACATCGGCGCCAGCAGGCGCAGCAACTCCGGCGTGGACAGACCGATGACCAGGCCCAACAACACCGAGGAGTCGCGTCCCAAGGCCCGGATGGCGGGCGAGCCGCTCACCATCACGCACAGCATGAAGTTGACCAACGCCGCCATGCCGACCCAGACCTGGGGCAGCATGTCGTCGCCGTCGTCCGCCGTCAAGCGGTGCGCCAGGCGGGTGCTCAGCACCACACACAGCGCCAGGCCGAAAACGCTGTCGATCACCGTGACCATGCTGCGGATACCGTCCTGCCAACCGGGACCGAAGCCATCGACCAACAGGCGGCGCGCGCCCGGAAAAGGAAATTTCCACAGCACGATCGCCATCACGCCAAGAAAGGTGATCGGCAGCAGCACCACAAAACTGTCCCGGATGGCGAGTATCCAAATCGTCACGCGGGACAAGGATTTCTTCAGGAGCGCTGTCATCTGCATCAAGCTAAGTGATAGAGCAAAGGTGTACTCATCCGTGACAGCGCTCCCTTCGGAGGGGGGATGGCAAGGCCAGTATCCCACCGGGATTACACATTGGCAAGCAAGTTATCGAAGGCAAGTTCGGCCCGCGTGGAGCGGGCCGGGCGGGATTGGCCGGACGGCCTATTGGAACGCGACTTCGGTAAAACTGCGCAGTTTGCGGCTGTGCAGCCGGTCCACGCCCAGGTCGCGCAGCATTTCCACCGCGCGGATGCCTATCCGCAGATGCTGGTCGACCCGGTCGCGATAGAACTGGTTGGCCATGCCCGGCAACTTGATTTCCCCATGCATCGGCTTGTCGCTGACGCATAACAACGTGCCGTACGGGACACGGAAACGGAAACCGTTGGCCGCGATGGTCGCGCTTTCCATGTCCAGCGCGATCGCCCTGCTCTGGCTGAAGCGGCGCTCGGGCGTGCGCTGCGGCAGCAATTCCCAGTTGCGGTTGTCGGTGCTGGCCACGGTGCCGGTGCGCATGATGCGTTTCAGGTCATGCCCGGTGAGCTGGGTCACCTCGGCCACCGCCGCCTCGATCGCCACCTGCACCTCGGCCAGCGGCGGAATCGGCACCCACAGCGGCAAATCCTCGTCGAGCACGTGATCCTCGCGCACATAGCCGTGCGCCAGCACGTAATCGCCCAGCTCCTGGGTGTTGCGCAGGCCGGCGCAATGGCCCAGCATCAGCCACGCGTGCGGCCTGAGCACGGCGATGTGGTCGGTGATGGTCTTGGCGTTGGCCGGGCCGATGCCGATGTTGACCATCGAAATGCCGGCGCCGTCGGCGCGGATCAGGTGGTAGCCGGGCATTTGCGGCAGGCGCGGCAACGGCGCGCCGAGCGCGTCGCCGGGCTGCACCGCCTGGCCGACGCGGCGCGTGACGATATTGCCCGGCTCGACGAAGGCGATGTAATCGTTCTCCGGCCCGGTCGATTCGGCCGCCATCAGCTCGTGGCCCAGCTTGACGAACTCGTCGATATAGAACTGGTAATTGGTGAACAGCACAAACTTCTGGAAGTGTTCGCACGAGGTGCCGGTGTAGTGCCGCAGCCGCTGCAGCGAGTAATCGACGCGCGGCGCCGTGAACAGCGACAGCGGGTGCGCCTCGCCCGGCGGCGGCTCGTGGGTGCCGTTGGCGATGCCGTCGTCCATCGCGGCAAGGTTGGGCAAGTCGAACACATCGCGCATCAACAGGCGCCGTTCCGCCGTCATGCTGCCTTCAATGTGGTCGTGCTCGGCGAACGAGAAGTGGATCGGGATCGGCTGCGCGCTGGTGCCCACCTCCAGCCGCACCTGCTGGTGGTGGCCGTGGTTCTTGAGCAGCAGCTTGAATTGCTGCTGGTAGTAGCGGGCGAACAGGTCGGGCCGCGTCAGCGTGGTTTCGTAGGTGCCGGGACCGGCGACGAAACCGAAGGCCAGCCGCGAATCGGCACGGGCCACCGTGTCGGTATGGACGCGGACGAAGGGATAGCAAGCCCTCACGTGCTCGCCGACATCCTCGCCGGCGACAAAGCGTTTCATGGCATCGCGCAGATGGGCGATATTGGCGTCATAAATGGCCAGAACCTGTTCGTAAGCGGCAATCGGATCGTCAAATTGCATCGGGGCGAAATGGGGACGGTTCGGTAGCATGCGACTCCTTTTTTGAAACGGCTATTGAATCAGGGGTTCTTATTTCCTATTGTAAAGGCTGTAAGCAGAACTTGCATTCTTCCCATGGAGGAACGGGCAGGCGTACCGTACAATGACATCACGCCACTAATAAAGTTCCAGCATGAACGAGCCAGTAACACCCTGCTTTACGCCGACGCAATCGCATCCCGACATTTTGTACGGTCACCAGCAAAGCGAGCTGCTGCGTGAGGAAATCCTGGCCGATCTGCTGGAGGCGACCGCCCGCCGCATCCCCGACCACATCGCGCTGATCGCCGGCGAGCGCC
>JBDSKP010000506.1:0-2362 GCA_039916925.1 Duganella sp. | reverse complement strand
CCATTTCGAAGCGGAAATCAATGTGCAACTCTCTTAGACGGTAAAAACGACTCTATGACCAGCGACCCTAGAATACCACGTGCCGAGATGGAACGAATAGCCCCGACCGCACCGGGCAAGGCCGATTTGCGCAAGCGGTTGCTGACCGCGCGGCGCGCGCTCGATCCGGCCACGCGGGCGGCGTGGGACCACGCGATCGGCGAGCAGGTGGTCGCGTGGTGGCGCGCGGCGCGGCCGGCGGCGCTGGGTGTGTACTGGCCGCTGCGCGACGAACCGGATCCGCGGGCCGCCTATGTGGCGCTGGAGCGCCTCGGCGCGCGGCTGCTGCTGCCGGTGGTGGTGGAAAAACACGCGGCGCTGGAGTTCGCGGACTGGCGCGTCGGCGAGGCGATGGTCAAGGATGCGATGGGGGTGGCGGTGCCGGCCGATTTGCGATTGCAGGCGGATTATCCGCCGGCGCTGCTGGTGCCGTGCCTGGGGTTCAACGCGCAGGGATATCGGTTGGGCTATGGCGGCGGATTTTACGACCGCACCCTGGCGCGGGCGCCGCGTCCGCAAACGGTGGGGATCGCGTACAGCTGCCTGGAAGTGCAGTTCGACAGCGACGCGCACGACGTGGCGCTGGACCGCATCGTCACCGAAATCGGCGGCGTTTAACCCGCAATGCGGCCACATGGGGTCGTACGGGGGCGCCGAGCCACCGTACGGGGTACGACCCCTGCGTCGGTTCGCGGGTTGCGGCGGTCCGCCAGCTTTTACACCAGCCGTTGCCACAGCGCGGTGGTCGCCGCGGCCTGGTTCATGCTGTAGAAGTGCAGCCCCGGCGCGCCGCCGGCCAGCAGGCGCTCGCACAAGCCCGTGACGACATCGAGGCCGAAAGCCTTGATCGACGCGGTGTCGTCGCCGTAGCTGGCCAGCTGCAATCGCACCCAGCGCGGGATCTCGGCGCCGCACATGTCGGAGAAGCGCATCAGCTGCGTGTAGTTCGTGATCGGCATGATGCCGGCGACGATCGGCACGTCGATGCCCATCTTGCGGGTCTGGTCGACGAACTGGAAGTAGGCGTCGGCGTTGTAGAAGTACTGCGTGATGGCGGCGTTGGCGCCGGCCTTCACCTTGCGCTCGAACGCCAGCAGGTCGTCGCGCGGCGACTTGGCCTGCGGGTGCACCTCCGGGTAGGCCGCCACCTCGATGTGGAACCAGTCGCCGGTCTCCTGGCGGATGAACTCCACCAGCTCGTTGGCGTAGCGGAATTCGCCGGCCGCGCCGTAGCCGCTGGGCAGGTCGCCGCGCAGCGCGACGACGCGCTTGATGTTGTGCGACTTGAATTCGTCGAGGATGGCGCGGATCGACTCGCGCGTGCCGCCGACGCACGACAGGTGCGGCGCGGCGTCCTCGCCGGCCGCCAGGATCTCGACCACCGTGTCCAAGGTGCCGCGCTGGGTGCTGCCGCCGGCGCCGAAGGTCACGGAAAAATATTTGGGTTTCAGTTCGGACAGCTTGGCGCGCGTGACGCGCAGCTTTTCCGCGCCCTCCGCCGTCTTCGGCGGAAAGAATTCGATACTGAAATTATGATTAGCCATCTGAGTTCTTCAAAAGTATGGTGGACAGAGCCCAGGAAATCACGCTGTACAACAGTGCGCCACCGATCGCCGACACGAAGCTATCGACATGGAAGCCGTCGACAAATTGCGCCACCAGCCAGAACATGAAGCCGTTGACGACAAAAATAAACAGTCCCAGCGACAGCATCGTCACGGGCAAGGTCAGCAACAACAGCACGGGGCGGATCAGCGTATTTACCAGAGCCAATACAAGAGCCGCGACGAGGGCTGCGCCTATGCTTGTGACATCGACGGAATGCATCAGGTACGGAATTGCCAGCAGGGCAACCGCATTGATTAACCAGGTAAGGACCAAACGCATAAAGGGAACTCGCTGCAAAAAAGTGGCGGGGAATGAAAACGTGGTGAAAAGGCGGGCGGCGGCCCGATCGCGCCGCGCCCGCCCGGCCGCTAATTAATAACGGTAGTGGTCAGGCTTGTACGGACCGGCTTGCGACACGCCGATGTAGGCCGCTTGCTCCTCGGTCAACACGGTCAACTGGGCATTCAGTTTCTTCAACTGCAGACGCGCCACTTTTTCGTCCAGGTGCTTCGGCAGCACGTAGACGCCGACCGGATACTTGTCGGTGTTGGCGAACAGCTCGATCTGGGCGATGGTCTGGTTCGCGAACGACGAGCTCATCACGTACGACGGATGGCCGGTGCCGCAACCCAGGTTCACCAGCCGGCCCTTGGCCAGCAGGATGATGCGCTTGCCGTCCGGAAAGATCACATGGTCAACCTGCGGCTTGATCTCT
>JBDSKP010000505.1:0-5037 GCA_039916925.1 Duganella sp. | reverse complement strand
GGTTCGACGCAGTGCGCGCGCAAGCCCTGGCCCAGGATGGTGGTGACGTCGTCGTGCAGCAAGCCGGCGTCGAGCAATTCGCGGATCAGGAAACCGGTGCCGCCGGCGGCGTGGAAATGATTGACGTCGGCATCGCCGTTCGGATAGATCCGGGCCAGCATCGGCACCACGCCCGACAACGCATTGAAGTCGTCCCAGTCGATGACGATGCCGGCCGCCTTGGCGATCGCCACCAGGTGCAGCGTGTGGTTGGTCGAGCCGCCGGTGGTCAGCAGCGCGACGACGGCGTTGACGATGGCCTTCTCGTCGACCACGTGGCCGACCGGCAGGTACTCGTCCGATTGCGCGGTGATGACGGCGGCGCGGCGCGCGGCGGCCTTGGTCAACTCGTCGCGCAGCGGCGTGTTCGGGGTGATGAAGGCGGCGCCGGGCAGGTGCAGGCCCATGACCTCCATCAGCATCTGGTTGCTGTTGGCGGTGCCGTAGAAGGTGCAGGTGCCGGCGCCGTGGTAGGACTGCGATTCGCCCTCGAGCAGCTCGGCGCGGCCGACCTTGCCCTGCGCGTACAGCTGGCGGATCTTGGCCTTCTCGGAGTTCGACAAGCCGGTCGTCATCGGGCCGGCCGGCACGAACACCGCCGGCAGGTGGCCGAAGTGCAGCGCGCCGATCAACAGGCCCGGCACGATCTTGTCGCACACGCCCAGGTAGACGGCCGAGTCGAACATATTATGCGACAGCGCGACGGCGGTCGCCATGGCGATGGCGTCGCGCGAGAACAGCGACAGCTCCATGCCCGGCTGGCCCTGGGTGACGCCGTCGCACATGGCGGGCGTGCCGCCGGCGAATTGCGCCACCGCGCCGACGTCGCGCACGGCGTCCTTGATCAGCGCCGGGAAGCGTTCGAACGGCTGGTGCGCCGACAGCATGTCGTTGTAGGCCGAGACGATCGCCACCGACGGCTTCTTGAGTTCTTTCAGCGACAGCTTGTCGTTGGCGGGGAAGGCGGCGAAGCCGTGCGCCAGGTTCGTGCACGCCAGCGTGCCGCGCTGCACGCCCTTGACGCGCGCCGCTTCCAGATGCGCGAGATACGCGCCGCGCGAAGGTTTGCTACGCTCGATGATGCGAGCGGTGACACTTTCCAGGACCGGATGCAACGCCATGATTGTTCCTTATGAATGAATTCCGTGAAATTTTACTACAAAATCCGCAGGGCGACCGGCTTTTCTTCTTTTTAGCTGGCAAACGCCGGCTACCGCCGGCACCGGAAAATCATCCTGGCATGCGGGGAAAACCATCCGCGAGGCGCTAAAAATTCTATTCTTTCAACAGTGTCGTAGTGAATTTACCGGGTTTTCAGGTATTATTCACTAACCCTGTTACTCCGCCCTCCCATCTTTCAGACGAAGACGCCGAACATTATGCGCCAGCCCGCCCTGACCACCACCGCCAGCTTCAAAGCCCTCGAATCCCACGCCGCCGACGCCAAACACTGGCGAATGCGTCAACTGTTCGCGCACGATGCGCGCCGCTTTCCGTCCCTGACGGTCGACGCCGCCGGCCTGTTCCTCGACTATTCCAAGAACCGGCTCACCGGCACCACGGTCGGCCTGCTGCTCGACCTGGCCCGCGAACGCGGCGTCGAAGCCCGGCGCGACGCCATGCTCAGTGGCGAGAAGATTAATATTACAGAACATCGCGCCGTGCTGCACACGGCGTTGAGATTGCCGCGCGGCAAAAATTTGACCGTCGATGGCCAGGACGTCAGCGGCGACGTGCACGCGGTGCTCGACCACATCAAGGAATTCACCGACCAGGTCCGCTCCGGCGCCTGGCTCGGCCACACGGGCAAGCCGATCACCGACGTCGTCAACATCGGCATCGGCGGCTCGGACCTGGGTCCGAAAATGGCCGTGCTGGCGCTGCGCTCGTACGCCCACCCGCGCCTGAAGATGCACTTCGTCTCCAACGTCGACGGCCATGACATGGACGCCGCGCTGGCCCTGGTCGATCCGGAGACCACCTTGTTCATCATCGCCTCCAAGACCTTCGTGACGGCCGAGACGATGCTCAACGCCGGCACCGCGCGCAACTGGTTCCTGCGAACGGCCAAGCCCGAGGACCTGGCGCGCCACTTCGTCGCCGTCTCCACCAACACCGAGGCGGTGAAAGCCTTCGGCATCGACCCGGCCAACATGTTCCCGTTCTGGGACTGGGTCGGCGGCCGCTATTCGGTGTGGTCGGCGATCGGCCTGGCGGTGGCGCTGGCGGTGGGCTTCGGCTACTTCAGCGACTTCCTGTCCGGCGCCCACGCGATGGACGAGCACTTCCGCACCGCGCCGCTGGAGCAGAACATGCCGGTGCTGCTGGCGATGATCGGCTTCTGGAACCGCCAGTTCCTCGGCGCCGGCTCGCTGTCGATCGCGCCGTACCACCAGGACCTGAACCGCTTCCCGGCCTACCTGCAGCAGCTCGACATGGAGAGCAACGGCAAGCGCGTCACCCGCGACGGCGCCGAAGTCGACACGCCGACCTGCCCGGTGGTGTGGGGCGAATGCGGCACCAACGCGCAGCACGCGTACTTCCAGCTGCTGCACCAGGGCACCGACGTCACGCCGATCGACTTCATCGCCGCGCTGCGCGCCACGCACGACCTGCCGGGCCACCACGACTCGCTGCTGGCCAACTGCTTCGCGCAATCGGAAGCGTTCATGACCGGCAAGACCGCCGACGAGGTGCGCGCCGACCTGACCGCGCAAAACCTGCCGGCCGAGGAGATCGAGGCGCTGGTGCCGCACAAGACCTTCCCCGGCAACCGGCCGTCGAACACCATCCTGATGGACCAGCTGACACCATCGACCCTGGGCGCGCTGATCGCGCTGTACGAGCACAAGACCTTCGTGCAGGGCGTGCTCTGGGACGTCAACAGCTTCGACCAATGGGGTGTGGAGCTGGGCAAGGTACTGGCCAAGAACATCCACGCCGAACTGACCGGCGAGGCGCGGCCGGACCGCCACGACAGCTCGACCAATGGCCTGATCGTCATGGCCAAAGCGGCCCAGCACATTTGAGCGCGAGGACGACCATGAGCGCACCGCACATCGAAGTGGCCTACGACGCCGTCATGCAAACCGGCGAATGCCCGCTGTGGCATGACGGGGAACAGGCGCTGTACTGGGTCGACATCCCCGCCTTCACCGTGCACCGGCTGGACCCGGCCAGCGGCGCGCACCGCGCATGGCGGCTGTCGAGCGAACCGGCCAGCCTGGCCGCCAGCGACAACGGCGGCTTGATCGTCGCCATGCGCGGCGGCTTTTACCACCTCGACACCGGCGCCGACGAGGTGCGCATCACCGAGATCGCGCCGGCGCCGTACGACACCTCGGTGGCGCGCTTCAACGACGGCCGGGTCGATCCGGCCGGGCGCTTCTGGGTCGGCACCATCTACGAGCCGCGCGACCGGCCGGCCGCCGAGATGTTCGTGCTGGAGCGCGGCGAGATCCGCAAGGCCTGGTCGGGCGGCATGACCAACTCGAACGGCCTGGGTTTCAGCCCGGACGGCAAGACCATGTACCACGCCGACACCACGGCGCATCTGGTGCGGCGTTTCGACTTCGACGTCGAGGGCGGCACGGTCGAGAACCAGCGGCCGTTGATGCAGTTTTCGGCGGACAAGGCCAACAATTACGGCGGACGGCCAGACGGCGCGGCGGTCGACAGCGAGGGCAATTACTGGAGCGCGCTGTTCGAGGGCGGACGGCTGGTCAAGCTGTCGCCGGACGGCGATTTGCTGGGCGAGATCGCGCTGCCGCTGCGTTGTCCGACGATGATCGCGTTCGGGGGCGCGGATTTGCGCACCTTGTACGTCACCAGCGCCGGCGCGCGGCCGGAGGCGGAGCTGGCGCAATATCCGCTCAGCGGCAAGTTGCTGGCGATCCGGGTCGACGTCGCCGGGCGGGTGGAACCGGCCTACCGTAATTGAGAACGGGCCGCCGACGGCTCACACATGGCCACTCCCGCCACCCCGGCAAAAACCCGCGCGACACGATATAGTGGCTTCATGCCATAGTAACGCGCAGGCCCCGAAAGCACCCACCAAATGTAGTAAAATTTCTTGCATTTCACCGCTTATCGTAGTAAATTTACACAATGAAAAACCGCCTCCGGGTATAGTGTCAAACCGGTGGCGCCGCTGGGCAGCGACTTCCCTTTTCCAGGCACTACTTACTCTTGCGACGACTCTCAATTATGGCTCTTACCGATTTTGATCTGGTTCTGTTTGGCGGCAGCGGCGACCTGGCGATGCGCAAGCTGCTGCCCGCGATGTACGCGCGCGACGTGGCCAACGACCTGCCGCCGACGGCCCGCATCATCTGCGTCGGCCGCGCGGACGCCAGCCAGGAAGATTTCCTGCACACCGTCGAGACCACCTCCAAACCCCACATCAAATCGCCGGCCGTCACGCCCGCCGCGTGGACCCGCTTCACCGCGCGCATCGTCTACGTTTCGCTCAACGCCACCGACAGCGCCAGCTACAAGAACCTGGCCGAGGCGCTGCGCAAGGATGACGCCATCACCCGCGTCTACTACCTGGCCACGCCGCCGGCGATCTTCTCGCAGATCTGCGACAACCTCAAGGAAAACGGCCTGGTCACGAAGAACTCGCGCGTGGTGTTGGAAAAGCCGCTCGGCGCGACCTCGCCTCGGCCAAGCAGATCAACGCCGAAGTCGGCAAGGTGTTCGAGGAATCGCAGATCTACCGGATCGATCACTACCTGGGCAAGGAGACCGTGCAGAACCTGCTGGCTCTGCGCTTCGGTAACATCCTGTTCGAGCCGCTGTGGCGCCGTGAATGGATTTCCGACGTCCAGATCACCATCGCCGAAAAACTCGGCGTCGGCAACCGCATGGGCTACTACGACACCTCCGGCGCGCTGCGCGACATGCTGCAAAACCACCTGCTGCAGCTGCTGTGCATCGTGGCGATGGAGTCGCCGGTGTCGCTTGATCCGGACGCAGTGCGCGACGAGAAGCTCAAGG
>JBDSKP010000504.1:0-6176 GCA_039916925.1 Duganella sp. | reverse complement strand
CTGGTACAGCAGATCGATGTAGTCGGTGTTCAGCCGGCGCAGCGAGCCCTCGACCTTGGCGCGGATGCCGGCCGGCTCGCTGGTGACGCCGACCGTCTTGCCGTCGCGGATGTCGAAGCCGAACTTGGTGGCGAGGATCACCTCGCCGCGCCGGCCTTCGAAGGCGCGGCCCAGCAGCGCTTCGTTGTCGTAGGGGCCGTATTGCTCGGCCGTGTCGAAGAAGTTGACGCCCAGGTCGAGCGCGCGGTGCAGGGTGGCGACCGCTTCGGTCTGGTCGGCCGGGCCGTACGTGTTGCTCATTCCCATGCAGCCGAGGCCCTGCGCCGATACCGTCAAACCCTGGCTGCCTAAAGTGCGTTGTTTCATGATGACTCCTTGTCGATAGCGTGGATTCAGTATGCCAACCATCTAAAAAATACACAATCAGCTTAAAATGCAAAGCATTATTAATGCAGGTGCAACGGTGGGGCGATTATGGAAATGCTGAAAGAAATGGCGATCTTCGCGCAAGTGGTCGACAGTGGCGGGTTTTCCGCCGCCGCGCGCCACTTGAGCCTGACGACGTCGGCCGTCAGCCGCCACGTGTCGCGGCTGGAGGCGTACATGGGCGGGCGATTGCTGCAGCGGACCACGCGTTCGGTGTCGCTGACCGAGCTGGGCGAGCAGGTGCACACCGCCTGCGTCCGCATGCTGAACACGGCACGCGAGATCCACGCGCTGGCCGGCAGCTACAGCGCGCGGCCCAACGGCGTGGTGCGCATCAGCGCGCCGGTGGTGCTGGGCCAACTGTGGCTGGCGCCGCTGTTGCCGGCGTTTCTGGACCGCTATCCGGAGGTCGACGTGCGCCTGTCGCTGGTCGACCGCAACGTCGATCTGATCGAGGAGGGCATCGACCTGGCGATCCGCATCTCGGCGGACCTGGCGCCGGGGCTGGCGGCGCGGCCGCTGGGGCCGATGCGCTATGTGCTGGCGGCGTCGCCGCGCTATCTGGACGCGCACGGCGTGCCGGCCACACCGCGGGAATTGCCGGCGCACCGCTGCAGCTATCTCGGCTACGCCCGCTTCGGCGCCGCCTGGACCATGCGGCGCGAGGGGTCGGCCGAACCGGAGGTCGTCAGCATCCGCGTGCCGTCGCGGTTGACGATCAATAACAGCGCGGCGCTGATGGGCGTGGTGGAGGCCGGCGGCGGCATCGGCCTGGTGCCGGACTTCACCGCGCGCGCGGCGCTGGCGCAGGGGCGCGCGGTGCGGGTGCTGGCCGACTGGACGTTCGACGAGCCGTACGCCGGAACCGTGCACGCGGTCTACATGCCCGGCCCGCACCTGGCGCTGAAGGTGCGCGTGCTGATCGATTATCTGGTGGCCGAGGGCGGGCTGGGCACGTAGTTGACGCCGGGCTCGGCGCCCGAGCGCGCCACCCAGTCGATCAGCGCGTCGAGCACGGCGCGGCCGGCGCCGTTGGCAACGTGCTCGTCGTTGAGCATGGCGACCACGACGACGGGCTGGTTGTTGGCGTCCTGCACGTAGCCGGCGACGGCGATCACGCCTTTGAGGCTGCCGGTCTTGATGCGCGCGCGCATCGCGGCCGGGCTGTCCTTGAGGCGGCGGCGCATGGTGCCGTCGGTGGCCGCGATCGGCAGACTGGACAGGAACTCCGGCATCCACAGGCTCTTCAGGCCGGCCTGCAGCACGCCGGCCAGTTGCGCCGGCGTGGCGCGTTCGGCGCGCGACAGGCCGGAGCCGTTGTCGATGACCAGGCCGTCGCCGTCGATGGCGTGGCGTTGCAGCCAGGCGCGGATCGTCGCCTCGGCGCGGGCGGCGGTGCTGGCCTGGCCGCCATCGGGCGGCAGCGGCCGGCTGCCCAGCACCGGGTCGGTCTCCAGGCTGCCCAGGCTGAGGAAGATGGTGCGCGCCAGGGTGTTGTCGGAGTTTTTATTGGTGTCGCGCAGCACTTCCGGCAGCGGACGCGCGACGTGTTCGGCCAGCAGGCGCAGCACCGGCGTGGTGGCCGGCGCGGGCACGGCCGCCGGCGGCGCGGTGGGCGCGGGCGCGTCGGTGGTGGCGTCGGTGTCGGCGTTGACGGCCGGCGTTGGCGCGGGTGTCGGCGTGCTCGCTTCGCGCACGTCGCCCTTCAGCGTGCCGCCCAGCTGGTGCCAGCCGGTGCGCACCAGGCGCTCCAGATAATCGTGCGGGTCGAGCACGTTGACGCTGATCGATTTGACGCAATCGCGCGGGAAGCTGCCGTGCAGCACCACTTCGATCCGGTCGCCGTCGCGCTTGAACTCCGGGCTGCGCCAGCCGTTTTCCCACGCCGGACAGGGCGCGTCGCTGGTGGCCATCTCCGAGCGCACGCCGACCTTGTCCATCTCTGGCATCATCGCCAGCGACAGCTTGCCGCCGACCGAGCGCAGCTCCACCTTCAACAGGTTGGTGTTGACCAGCAGCGCGTCCGGCGCGACGTTGTAGTACGCCCACGGATATTCGTCGAACGGCGGCCGCCCGAGGTCGGGACGCGATGGCTGGAACAGTTGCCGGTCCAGCACGATGTCGCCTTTGATGCTTTTGATGCCCTGGTTGCGCAGCGCCTGCAACATGTGGCCCAGCACGTCCTCGTTGAAGTCGGCGTCGGCGCCGCCGCGCAGGATCAGGTCGCCCTGCAGCGCACCGTTGACGACCGGTGCGCTGGTCAGCAGTTCGGTCCGTCCCCGGAACACCGGCCCCAGTTGTTCGAGCGCCGTCAACGTCGTGAACAGCTTCATCGTCGACGCCGGCTGCATGCTTTGCCGGGCGTTGTGCGAGACCAGCGTGGTGTCGCCGCGCATGACGACGATGCCGGCCGCTTGCGGCGGAATCTGCGCCGATTGCATCAGCCGCGCGACCGGCTCCGGCAGATCGGCGGCGCCGGCTGCCAGTGAGGTGGCCAGTGAGGTGGCCAGCGCGGTGGCGAGCGCGGTGGCAAGGATACGGCGACGAAACATGACTGGCCCGTTCAATGGAAGAAGATATAGGCGACCGCGATGGCGGCGACGACGCCGGCGAAGTCGGCGATCAGCCCGCACGAGATCGCGTAGCGCGTCTTGCGGATGCCGACCGAGCCGAAATACAGCGCGACGATGTAGAAGGTGGTGTCCGCCGAGCCCTGGAACACGCAGGCCAGGCGGCCGACGAAGGAGTCGACGCCGTAGGTTTGCATGGTGGAGATCATCATCGCCTTGGAGCCGCTGCCGCTGAGCGGCTTCATCAGCGCGGTCGGCAGCGCCGGCACGAAATCGGTGTTGAAGCCCAAGGCGCCGAACAGCCAGCTGAAGCCGTCGACGACAAAGGCGAACAGGCCGGCGTTGCGGATCACGCTGATGGCCACCAGCATGCCGATCAGATACGGAATGACCGTCAGCGAGGTCTGGACGCCGCCCTTGGCGCCCTCGATGAAGGCTTCGTAGACGTTGACCTTCTTCCACAGCGCGCCGATGATGAAGCCGCCGATGACGCCGATCAGGACCAGGTTGCTGAAGACCTTGGAGAACAGTTCGATCTCGGGCCGGGTCAGCACCTGCGTGAAATACCAGATCAGGCCGGCGATGGCGGCGGTGCTGCAGCCGAGCCAGCCCAGCACGACGCGGTCGAACAGGTTGATGCGCTGGCGGATCGCCACGGCGATCAGGCCGGTGACGGTGGCGACGTAGGTGGCGATCATGCATGGAATGAAAATGTCGGACGGGTCGGCCGCGCCGAGGATCGAGCGCTGCGCCATGATGGCCACCGGGATCAGGGTCAGGCCCGACGTGTGCAACACCAGGAACATGATCTGGGCGTCGGTCGGCTCGTCCTTGCTGGGGTTGAGCGTCTGCAGGCTTTCCATCGCCTTCAGGCCGAACGGCGTGGCCGCGTTGTCCAGGCCCAGCAGGTTGGCCGAGAAATTCATCAGCATGTGGCCGGTGGCCGGATGCTCCTTCGGCACGCCGGGGAAGATGCGCGAGAAGAACGGCGCGATCAGGCGCGCCAGCAGGTTGACGGCGCCGGCCTTCTCGCCGATGTTCATGATGCCCAGCCACAAGGTCATGACGCCGGCCAGCGGCAGCGCGATGTCCATCACGCCGCTCTTGGCCGACTCGAACGTGCCGTCGATGATGCGCTTGAAAATTTCCGTATCGCCCATGAACAGAAACTGCGCCAGCGCGGCGGCAAACCCGACGAGGAAGAAGCCAGACCAGATGTAATTGAGCGACATATGTGCGGATTTTCTTGAAACAGTGGGCGATAGGCAAAGTATAGCGGGTCGGCAAGCGGAAAAAGTTATAAGCTGCCGCTTTACGTACGCGCTGTGAAATGAACGCCATGCTGAAAAATTATGCAGCGGTCTTGCTGGCGCTGGTGGTAGGCCTGGCCGTGCCGGCCGCGCAGCCCGCCTCCGCCTCCGCCTCCGCCTCCGCCTCCAAGGTGCTGCGCGCCTTCCTCAGCACCGGCGAGACCGGGCTCGATCCGGCGGTCGCCTCCGACATCGCCAGCCTCAGCCTGCTGGAAAACCTGTTCGACCCGCTGTTGCGCTACGATTATCTGGCCCGTCCCGTCAAACTGCAGGCCAACACGCTGTCGGCCATGCCCACGGTCGACGACAACGGCCTGACCTATACCTTCCACCTGCGGCCGGACGTCTACTTCACCGACGATCCCGCGTTCAAGGGCGCGCGCCGGCAGGTGACGGCGCAGGATTACGTCTACAGCCTCAAGCGGCTGTACGATCCGGCGCTCAAATCGCCGTGGAGCTTTCTGCTGGAGGGGAAGATCGTCGGCGACGACGCGCTCAAGGCGCGCTTCGGCTACGACGGCGACATCGCCGGCCTGCGCGCGGTGGACAAGTTCACGCTGCGCATCCGGCTCAACGCCGCCGATCCCAACTTCCTGTTCTACCTCGCGATCCCGGCCACCGGCGTGGTGGCGCGCGAGGTGGTCGAGGCGTACGGCGCGCAGGTCGGCAACCATCCGGTCGGCACCGGCCCGTTCAGGATCGGCACGTGGAAGCGCAGCGACCAGATATCGCTGCTGGCCAACCGCGACTTCCGGCCGATGCTGTTCCAGGGCCGGCGCCTGCCGCTGGTGGACCGGGTCGACGTCAAGATCATGGAGGAATACCAGTCGCGCGTGCTGGGCTTTTTGAACGGCGAATTCGATTTCCTCGAGCAATTGCCCGAATCGATGAAGGAAATGGTGCTGACCGACGACGCCAGGCCGACGCTGAAACCCGAACTGGCGCGCAAGGGCGTGGTGCTGTCGCCGTTCCCCGTGCTGCAAACGTATTACATGTGGATGAACATGGAAGACCCGCTGATCGGCGGCTACGGCAAGGACAAGGTCGCGCTGCGCCGCGCCATCGCGCTCAGCTACGACGGCGCCGAGGACATCGCCAGGATGAAGAAGGGGCTGGCGCTGCGCGCCGAGACGCCGCTGCCGCCGAACGTGCTCGGTTACGACCCGGCTTACCGCGGCCCGGTCGGCTACGATCCGGCGCTGGCCAACGCGCTGCTGGACCGCTACGGCTACCGCGAGGGGCGCGGCGGCTTCCGTACCCTGCCCGACGGCAAGCCGCTGACGCTGGTGATGCATACGGAGCCGTCGATGGTCGGGCGCCTGCGCGACGAGCTGTGGCGCAAGAACCTCAACGCGATCGGCCTGAACGTCACCTTCAAGAGCGACAAGAAAACCGAGATCATCAAAGCCTCGCGGCTGGGCACGGTGATGATGTTCGAAACCAACTGGGTGGCCGACTTCCCCGACGGCGACAATTTCTATCAATTGCTGTACGGCCCCAACAAGGCCGGGCCGAACTACGCGCGCTTCAACCTGCCGGACTACAACCGGCGCTATGAACGGACCCGCGCCATGGGCGATACGCCCGAACGCACCAGGCTGTACGATGAAATGGCGCAGCTCATCCACGCGTACACGCCGTGGGTGTTGCTGACGCATCCGATCTCCGCCGATCTGCAACAGCCATGGCTGAGGAATTACACGCGCCATCCGGTGTCGGCGTTCGCGGCAGCACTGCTCGACCGTCCGCTCTCCCAGCCGCTCCCGCTCTCGAGCCTGCCGCTGAGGACCCTCGAGATCGCTGCGCCACAGGACACCGACGTCGCCACGCTCGAGCGCGAGGGTGATCTGCGCGTGGTCTCGTGCGGAGG
>JBDSKP010000503.1:0-5645 GCA_039916925.1 Duganella sp. | reverse complement strand
CCCTGGTCGCGCCGCAACTGGCCGACGATCTGGTCGCCCGGGATCGGCAGGCAGCATGGCGCCAGCTGCACCGACACGCCTTCGCTGCCGTAGATGGTGACGGGATCGAGCTCGCCCGCCGACGCGTGCTGGTCGGACGGCATCGACGCCAGGTCGTCGTCGATCAGGCCGAAGATGTGGCGCGCCACCAGCGCCGCCATGCGCTTGCCGATGCCAATGTCGGCATACAGCTCGTCCATCGACTTGGCCGACGATTCGTTGAGCAGTTTTTCGATGGCCGGCGGTGGCAGGTCGGGATTGATGTTGAGCGAAGTGAGCGCCTGCGCCAGCAGTTCCTGGCCCAGCTCCACCGATTCGTTCAGGTTGATGGTGCGCAGGTGATGGCGGATCGCCGAGCGCGCCTTGCCGGTGCGGACGAACGACAGCCACGTCGGACTGGGGCGCGACGACGAGTCGGTGACGATTTCGACGATGTCGCCGTTGCGCAGTTCCGTGCGCAGCGAGGCCGGCTCGTTGTTGATGTTGCCCGCGATCGTGTGGTCGCCGATGCCGGTGTGGATCGAGTACGCGAAGTCGATCGGCGTGGCGCCGCGCGGCAGCGCGATGATCTTCGACTTGGGCGTGAACACGTACACCGAATCGGGGAACAGGTCGACCTTGACGTGTTCCAGGAACTCGGCCGAGTCGCCGGTCTGCTGCTGGATGTCGAGCAGCGACTGCAGCCACGCGTGGGTGCGCTGCTGCAGGTCCGACAGGTTCGATTCGCCGTTCTTGTACAGCCAGTGCGCGGCCACGCCCGATTCGGCGGTGCGGTGCATCTCCTGGGTGCGGATCTGGAACTCGACCGGCGTGCCGTAAGGGCCGATCAGGGTCGTGTGCAGCGACTGATAGCCGTTCAACTTGCGGATCGCGATGTAGTCCTTGAACTTGCCCGGCATCGGCTTGTACAGCGAGTGCAGCGTGCCCAGCGCGACATAGCAATTGGGGAAGCTGTCGACCACCACGCGGAAGCCGTAGACGTCGAGCACCTGCGAGAACGACAGGTGCTTGCTGCGCATCTTCTTGTAGATGCCGTACAGGGTTTTTTCGCGGCCGTAGACCTCGGCCTCGATGTCGGCCATCTGCAACGTCGTCTTGACCGAGTCGAGGATCTTCGACACCACCTCGCGGCGGTTGCCGCGCGCCGCCTTCACGGCCTTGGCCAGGGTGCGGTAGCGCAGCGGGTACAGATGCGAGAACGACAAGTCCTGCAGCTCGCGGTAGATGTTGTTGAGGCCCAGGCGGTGCGCGATCGGCACGTACACCTCCATCGTCTCGCTGGAGATGCGCGCCTTCTTGGCCGGCGCCATGACTTCCATCGTGCGCATGTTGTGCAGCCGGTCGGCCAGCTTGATGAGGATCACGCGCACGTCCGAGGCCATCGCCAGCAGCATCTTGCGGAAGTTCTCCGCCTGCGCCTCGATCTGGCTTTGGAACTCGATTTTTTCCAGCTTCGACAAGCCGTCGACCAGGTTGGCGACCGGCGCGCCGAAGCGCTCGATCAACTCGTCCTTTTTGACGTCCTGGTCCTCCATCACGTCGTGCAGCAGCGCGGCCATGATGGCCTGCGCGTCGAGCTTCCAGTCGGCGCAGATCTCGGCCACGGCGATCGGATGCGAGATATACGGCTCGCCCGACTTGCGCACCTGCCCGAGGTGCATCTCGTCCGAGAAGCGGTACGCTTCCTTGACCTTTTTGAGGTCGGCGGGCGTCATGTACTCGGCCAGTTTCTCGGTCAGGTGCGTGACCGAGGCGACGCCGGCGGTCAGGGTGGGCGTGGCCAGGGGCGACGAGGAAATCACGGGCGGGGCGGGCGCTGGCGCGGAAGAGGCGATGGTGGAGGCGGTGCTGTCGCCCGCGTTGGCGCCCGACGTGGCTGCGGCCGGCGCTTTGGCCGGCTGCTTGCCCGGTTGCTTGGCCCGGGGCTTGCCGCTAAGTGTCGGATCGGCGGGGATCAGATTCATACGTGTGCGTTCCGTCGCAATGAGAATGTCAATGTTAATACTGCCTGATGGCGTGCGCTATTGCGCTACTGCTGCTAAACCGCATCATTCACATTGTTCGGGAACGCGGGCCCAACTTACATTGGGACCTTTTTCAACATTTCCAGACCGACCTTGCCGGCGGCGATTTCGCGCAGCGCGACGACGGTCGGCTTGTCCTTGGCTTCCACCTTTGGGGTGTGACCCTGCAGCAGTTGGCGCGCGCGGTACGTCGCGGCCAGGGTCAGCTGGAAACGGTTCGGAATGGTTTTCAAACAATCTTCAATAGTAATACGGGCCATCTTAACTCCTAAAATCTTGTGTATTTATTCAGCGTGGATACCCAATTGGGCAAATAGCGAGGTGTTGCGTGCCGCTTGTTGCGCAAACCGGCAACGGGCCGCTCTGACAATCGCCGTCAGTTCAGACAGGGCGACCGCGAATTCTTCATTGATAATAGCATACTCGAACTCGGGAGCGTGGGCGATTTCGCCGCCCGCCGCCAGCAGTCTGCGCGTGATCACGTGCGCCTCGTCGGTGGCGCGTTTTTTCAACCGTTGTTCGAGCGCGTCGATCGACGGCGGCAGGATGAAAATGCCGGCCGCGTGCGGGAACTGCTTCTTGACCTGGCGCGCGCCCTGCCAGTCGATTTCAAGCAGGATGTCGGTGCCGGTTTTCATCTGCTGCTCGACCATGATGCGCGAAGTGCCGTAGTAATTGCCGTGCACCTCGGCCCACTCCAGGAACTCGCCGGCGTCGGCGCGCGCGACGAAATCGTCGGCGGTGGTGAAGTAGTATTCCTTGCCATGGGTTTCACCCGGACGCGGCGCGCGCGTGGTGGTCGAAATCGACAGTTTGATCGTCGGTTCCTGCGCCAGCAGCGCGTTGACCAGCGTCGACTTGCCGGCGCCCGATGGCGCCACCACCATGAACAGGCTGCCGGCGAATGCGTTGGATGAGCTCATGTGTGTAACTTTCAAATGCGTTTCAAATTCGTATGCGGGCAGCGCCCAAAGACGTATTTTACCAAGAGCAACGGCCGGCATTCAAATCGCGTTCAATTAAAGAAGTCCGATCAGATGCCGGGCGGCGGCCGGCGCGCGCTCCTTGGCGCCGTTGATGAAGTAGACGAACACCGCGCGCTCCTTGCCGCCATCCTTGGCCGGCGCCGGGGTTGGCACGGCGTAGGGCAGATCGGGCGGCGCCGCGCCGGCCTGCCACTGCTGGGCGACGGCAGCCCATTTCTTCAGCGCCGGCTTGGTGTAGCCGGTGACTTGTTCGCTTTGCGCGTTCATCAGACGGGCGTAGACGAAGTCGCCGGTGACGTCGGCGAAGGAGGGGAACTTGGGCGAGTCGGTGAACACGGTGGCGACCTTGTACTTGCGCGCCAGCTTGACGTAGTCGGCGCACATGAAGCTGTCGTGGCGGGTGTCGAGCACGTGGCGCAGCTTGCGCGCCCCCAGTTTGGCCGGCAGCAGCTTGAAGAACGCCTCCAGGTCGTCCGGATCGAACTGCTTGGTCGGCGCCAGCTGCCACAGCAGGGGACCGAGCTTGTCGCCCAGTTCCGCCAGGCCGCTGCCGATGAAGCGCTCGATCGATTCGCCGGCCTCGCCCAGCACCTTGCGGTTGGTGGCGTAGCGGCTGGCCTTGACGGAGAAAATGAAATCGTCCGGCGTCTGCGCGTTCCACGAGGCGAAGTGTTCGGGCTTGGCGGTGCGGTAGAAGGTGCCGTTGATTTCGATGCTGGTGACCTGCCGGCTGGCGTATTCGAGCGCCTTCTTTTGCGGCACGTCCTTTGGATAAAACGTTTCGCGCCACGGCGCGAAATCCCAGCCGCCGATGCCCACCCGTATGGTCGATTTTGCGTTCGATGCAGCCATGCGTGCTCCCCGAAAGTCGTTGCGAAGATGGTGGGCGGCCCGGTTCAGCGCTCCTCGACGATGGCCACGCCCCACGGTTTCAGTTCCAGCGCCTGGCCGCGCTTCACCGCGCGTCCCGACAGCAGCTCCGTGCCGTTGGCGTAGGTGTAGCTAACGCGCTGCGGCTTGGCCGAATAGTTTAGCAAGTAACGCACCTGGTTGCCGTTCCGTAGCGTGCCGCCACGGACGATCAGCGGGTAGCGCGCCTTCGGCAACGCGATGCCGGCGCGCTCCACCTGTTCGGCCACGATCTTGCCGATCAGCGCGTCGGTCGGCATGAAGCCGACGTAGGTCACTTCGCCGCTGCCGTAGGCGTTGCGCGTGACGGCGGCGTAGTCCGGCCACGATGGATGCTTGTAGCGCGCCAGCACCTTGGCGGTGGTCGGCGTCACGAACTCCATCCACCAGCGCGCCTGGTTATCCTGCTTGCCAACCTTGAACGGATCGCCGTCCAAGGTCACATCCACCGGGTTGGTGAACTGGCTGTAGCGCACACCCGCCGCCTCGCTGATGGCCCCCGGCTGCACCGCGTAGCGCACCTTGGTGTTCTCGTCGGAGAAGCCGCTGCGGAAGGTGTACAGCACGCGTCCGCCGGCCTTGGCGTAGTCGTTCAGTTTGGCGATCTCGGCGTCGCTGGCCGCGTACAGCGACGGTACCACGATCAGCTTGTAGTCCGACAGCGCGGCTGTGGACGACGGCGACAGGATGTCGGCCTCGATGTTCATCCGGTACAGCGCGTCGTAGTAGGGCCGCACCGCCTCGTTGTAGCTTAAGCTCTTGCCCGCCGCGTAGACCTTGAAGGCGTCGAAGCCGGCCTGCGCCGTGTTGCTGACGTACAGCGCGACCTGGTTTTTCTTGCGCAGGTTGACCAGTTTCGGTCCCAGCCTTTGCAGGTCGGCGCCGATGGTCTTGGCCTCGGCGTAGACCTCGTTCGGCTGGTAGTCCTGCGACAGCAAGCCGCGCCAGTAGGTCTCGATGGCGTTGGCGGTGGTCGCCCAGTGCCAGTAGGCGACCATGTTGGCGCCGCTGGCCAGGTGGCTGAACGCCTGCAGGCGCAACTGGCCGGGGTAGGGCGTCCAGTTTGAGAAGCCTTGCGCCTGCGTCTCTATCACCAGATAGTTCTGGCCGTTGCGCAGCGAGCGGGCCAGGTCGCCGCCGAAGGCGATTTCCGCGCCGGTCAGTTTGTCCTGGCTGAGGTGGTAGATGTCGATGCCGGCGATGTCGAGCGGCTTGGCGGCTTCCCAGTGGTTGACCTCGGGCTGCACGCCGTACGAATGGTCCTTCCAGCCCAGGTCGAAGTTCTGCGTGATGAACTGGTCCGCCCTGGCGTGGGCGCTTACCAGGCCGGCCTGCCAGGTCAGGTAGTCGGTGACCAGGCCGCGCTGGAACTCGGCGAAGGCGTTGGAGAGACTGGCGTTGATGGAGCCGTTGACGGACGGGAAGTCCTCCCAGCTGTTGATGCGGTTGCTCCAGTAATCGAGGCCGAAGGCCTTGTTGAGCTGTTCCAGGTCCGGGAATTTTTTGCGCATGGCGGCGACGAAGGCGGCCTGCACGTTCGGGCCGCTGGTGAGGTAAGCCTTGGTCTCGTTGTCGACCTGGTAGCCGATGACGGCGGGGTGGTCCTTCACGTGGTCGATCAGTTTGACGATCACCCGTTCGGCCGCGCGGCGGAAGTCCGGATTGGTGATGTCCATGTTCTGCCGGG
>JBDSKP010000502.1:0-6867 GCA_039916925.1 Duganella sp. | reverse complement strand
CGATCGAGCGGGTGCGCTTCGGCCAGCGGCTGCGGGTGGAGGAGGCGCTGGAGGACGCGGCGCTGGCCTGCCTGGTGCCGCCGATGATCATCCAGCCGCTGGTGGAGAACGCCGTCAAGCACGGCATCTGCAATCTGCCGGAGGGTGGCACGATACGCGTGGGCGCGCGGCGCGCCGGATCGATGCTGCATATCCGCGTCGACAATCCGGTCGACGCGGATATGCCGCCGGCGCCGGGCAAAGGTGCCGGCACCGGCATCGGCCTGGCCAACGTGCGCCAGCGCCTGGCGGGCGCGTACAAGCATGAGGCGAGTATCCATTGGGGCCGTGGCGACGGCGGCTTCGGCGTCGAGATCGCGATGCCGGCGCAAACAACGGAAGGTGAAGATTAATGGGAGACCCAGGCATGCGTATCATAATCGTCGACGATGAAATGCTGGCGCGCGCGGTGGTGCGCGAGTACCTGTCCGAGCATGCGGACGCCGAGATCGTGGCCGAATGCGCCAACGGCTTCGAGGCCGTCAAGGCGATCACCGAGCTGTCGCCCGATCTGGTGATCCTCGATATCCAGATGCCCAAGCTCGATGGCTTCGAGGTCGCCGAGCTGGCCGGCGCCGGCACGCGCTACATCTTCGCCACCGCCTTCGACCAGTATGCGATCAAGGCGTTCGAGTTCCACGCTCTCGACTATCTGCTCAAGCCTTTCAGCCAGCAGCGCTTCGACCAGGCGCTGGCGCATGCGCGCGCCAACGTGGGCAAGGGCGCGCCCGATACGGCGGTGGACAACATGGTGCGCGAAGCGGCCGCGCGCAACAAGCCGCTGGGCAGGGTGCTGATACGCGACGGCGCCAAGGTCCACGTCATCGGCAGCGACAAGATCGATTACGTCGAAGCGCAGGACGACTACGTGCAAATCCGTTCGGAGGGCAAGTCCTACCTGAAGAACCAGCGCCTGACGGAACTGGAAGGGCAGCTCGACGGCGAACAATTCCTGCGCATCCACCGCTCCTACCTTGTCAACATCGCCTGCGTCGAGCGCATCGAGCAGGCGACCAAGGACAGTCCCGTGGCGATCCTCAAGGACGGCGGCAGGCTGCCGGTGAGCCGCAGTGGTTATCAGAAAATCAGGGCGGCGCTCGGATAACGGCGGCCGGTTAAAACGGCCGGCTTTGTCTATGGGCGGCGATGCCGAGGATGCTCAGGCCGAGCATGACGGTCAGCACGGCGGACGGTTCCGGCACGGCCGACACCGGCAGCACCAGCAGCGTGTCGTTGCCGGGCGCGATCGCGTTGGCGACGCTGTAGTCGTACTTGCTTAGGTAGGCCCGGGGATCGATGCTGGCGTTCCAGACCGGCGAGGGGCCGGTGGCGATGTCGTCGTTGGCGACGATGATGACGGCGGCAAATGATGGCGTGCAAAGCAGCATCAGGCCATACAGCAGCAAGCAAATAATCTTCGAAATAGTCTTCGGCATTGTCATACACCTATTGTTAGTTATAAACAAAAGCGTGGTGGTCCGAGCTAACTATCATACTATGAAATAATTATCATTATCTTATTTTTTTCCATTGTGCGATCGGCTCCAATAGTGTGCGACTATTATGTTGGAGGTGCGGATTCTATACGCCACCAGGCCGGCATCAGTTGCTGGATCTCGGGGCGGCCGAAGCGGTCGTCGATCAGGTAGACGGTGCCGCGGTCGGATTGGGTGCGGATCACGCGGCCGGCCGCCTGCACCACCTTTTGCAGGCCCGGATAGGTGTAGGTGTAGTCGTAGCCGGCGCCGAAAATGGCGTCCATGCGCTGGCGGATTTGTTCGTTGACGGGATTGATCTGCGGCAGCCCCAAGGTGGCGACGAAGGCGCCGATCAGGCGCGCGCCCGGCAGGTCGACGCCTTCGCCGAACGAGCCGCCCAGCACCGCGAAGCCGATGCCTTCGCTCTCGAGCGTAAAGCGGGCCAGGAACTGCGCGCGCTCGGTTTCGTCCATGCGGCGCGACTGGCGCCACACCGGCACGTCCGGGTAGGCATCGGCGAACTGGTTGGCCGCCTTTTCCATGTAATCGAAGCTGCTGAAGAAGGCCAGGTAATTGCCGCGCTGGCGCTGGTACTGCTGGCCCATCAACGCGGCGATCGGGCGCAGCGACTGCTGGCGGTGCTGATAGCGCGTGGAGATGTGGCCGGCCACCCGCACCGCCAGCTGCTCGGCCACGAACGGCGATTCGACGTCGACCCAGGCGGTGGTGTCGGGCATGCCCAGCATGTCGCCGAAGTAGTTCCAGGGACTGAGCGTGGCCGAGAACAGCGCGGTCGTGTGCGTGCTTTCAAAGCGCGGCTTGAGGAAGGGCGCCGGCACGATATTGCGGATGCAGAGCACCGAGTTGGAATGGCTGGCGCGCGCGCCTTCGGTTTTCTCGATGTCGAACAGCGCGTGGTCGCCGAAGCTTTCGGCCAGCCGCGCGAACAGCAGGGCTTCGAAGTAGAAGTTCTGCAGGTCGGCGTCGACGTGGCTCGGATGGTCGGCCATGTAGTCCGAGATCGCGGTGGCCGCCGTCTGCAGCGCGCCCATGAATTTTTCCGGCAGCGTGGCGTAGCACTGGTACTCGGGCGTCTGGTCCTTCTCCAGCTGGTTCCACTGCCGGTGCACGCGGTCCAGCGGTTTTTTCAATTCCTCCGGCACGGTCTTGCGCAGCATGCGCAGGCTGGCGTGCTCCATCTCGGCCGAATACATCTTGCGCGCGCGCGAAACCATGTTGTGCGCCTCGTCCACCAGCACGTTGACCTTCCAGTCGTTGAGCTGCGTGAGGCTGTGCAGCATGGCGCTGATGTCGAAGTAGTAGTTGTAGTCGCCGATGACGACGTCGCACCAGCGCGCCATCTCGCTGCCCAGGTAATACGGGCACACGTCGTGCGCCAGCGCGACCGCGCGCAGCATCTCGCGGTCCAGCGCGAGGAAGGATGCCGATGCCGGTGCCGCGCCTTCGGCCGGCGGCACCGGCGGCAGCATGATGTCGAGCGCCGACTGGCGGGCGGCCGGCAGGCGGTCGTAGAAGCCCTTGGCCAGCGGGCACGATTCGCCGTGGCAGGCCTTGTCCGGGTTGACGCAGGCGGTGGACTTTGCCGCCAGCTCCAGCGTGCGCAAGGGCAGCAGCGGCGCGCCTTCGCGGATGATGTCGACCGCGTCCAGCGCCATCTGCCGGCCGGAGGTTTTGGCGGCCAGGAAAAACACCTTGTCGACGCCATGTTCGGCGCTGGCCTTGAGCATCGGGAACAGGCTGCCGACGGTCTTGCCGATGCCGGTGGGCGCCTGCGCCAGCAGGCACACGCCGCGGTTGCTGGCCTTGTACATCGCCTCGGCCAGTTGCCGCTGGCCGGGGCGGAAATCCGCGTGCGGAAAACGCATCGCCTTGAGCTGGGCGTCGCGCGCCGCGCGGTGCGCCATCTCTTTTTGTGCCCATTGCAGGAAGCGGCCGCACTGCTGTTCGAAATAGGCGCGCAGCGCCGGCGCCGTATGCTCCTCGTGCAGCACGGTTTCCTTCTGGCTGCCGATGTCGAAGTAGACCAGCGCCAGATGCACCTTGTCGCGGCCTTCTTGCTCGCATAGCAGATGGCCGTAGATTTTGACCTGCGCCCAATGCAGCTGGCGCTGGTTGTCGGGCATCTTCTTCAAGTCGCCCCGATAGGTCTTGATTTCCTCGAGCCGGTTGGCGCGCCGGTCGTAGCCGTCGGCGCGGCCGCGCACGCGCAGCGGGCCGAACTCGCCGGACAATGGAATCTCGGTTTCGTAGTCGTCGTCGCGGCGCGACGTTACCAGCGCGTGGCCGGCGATGCCTTCCTGCGCGGTGGGCGAGGGCGTGAAGCGCAGATCCAGATCGCCGGTCTTGGCGGTGAACTCGCACAGCGCGCGCACGGCGACGGTGTAGGCGGGGTGGCCGGGGAGCGCGCTCATGCCGCCCATTGCAGATAGCAGACCGAGATCGGCATCTGGTGCGCGGCGCAGTATTCGATCCAGCGCAACTGGTTGTCCTGCAGCCGGTCGCCGGGGCCTTTGACTTCGATCATGTTGTAGCGCCGCTCGGTGGGCCAGAACTGGATCAGGTCGGGGAAACCGCTGCGGTTGGCCTTGATGTCGAGCAGAATGCGCTCGCACCATTTTTTCAGGTGCGTCGGCGGGATGCAGGCCAGCGCCATGTCGATCAGTTCGGGCGTGAGCGCCTCCCAGTACAGGAAGGGCGACTGGATGCCGTGCTTGGCCGCATAGTTGGCCAGGATGGTGGCGCGGTATTGATCGCCGTCGAGCTGCGCCAGGCAATCGGCGAACTGCTGCGCGCGGCGGCGCTGGAAATCGGCGCTGTGCAGGTCGGCCGGACCGCGATGGTAGGGATGGAAGAACGCGCCCGGTATCGGGCAGAACACGGCGTCCCAGCACAGCAGGCCGAACAGCGAATTGATCAGCGAATTTTCGACGTAGTAGACGGGTGCGTCGTCGCGCGCCAGATGGTCGCGCACGACGAACTCGACGTAGCTCGGCTGCTCCGGCGGCGGCAGGCTCAGATCGATGCGCAGCGCCTGCGCCAGGGCCGTGCGCGGCGGCTTGGCGTGGCCCAGCTTGCGCGCCAGGCGCGGCGCCATGCGCAGCAGCTGCTGGCGTTCGGCCTCGCTCTCGGGCTGTTGGAGCGCGACCTGCAGCAGGTCGAAGGCCTCGCGCGGTTGCTCGTCCTTTTCCAGCACGCGGATGGCGCGCGCGCGGGCGCCCGGATAGTGGCAGCCCGCGTAGAGCGCGTGCGCGGCCTTCCAGTCGGCCAGCTTTTCCAGATGCTGGGCGATGGTGAAGGTCAGCTTGTCGCGGCGGCTGCGCAGCCATTCGTTATCTTCCGAGCACGGCGGCAGGTCGCGGATCACGTCGGCCGGATCGTCGCCGTCGACGAAGCGCTCGTGGCAGCGGTGCAGCATCAGGAAATCGTCGATATCGCGGCGGCTGCGGAAGCCGCGCGCGGCAGGCGAAAACGCTACCTTTTCGTACTGGTAGATGCCCAGGTCCGACAATACGAACTCGGTCCAGTCCTGATGATAGTTGCCGAAGAAGATAAGGCGCAGGCGGTCGCACAGCTGCTGCGTCAGGTTGCTGTAGGCGTGGTCGCCGGAACCCTCGTACCAGTTGGAAAAGCGGTGCTGGCCGCCGTACTGCTCGCGCAGCGCCTCGAGCTGCTCGGCCTTGCGCAGTTGCCGCAGGTGGGGCGTCAGCTGGAAGATCTTGCCGATCTCGGGTTTTTGTAGCAGATCGAACAACTGTTGCAGGTCCAGCAGCGGGTCTTCCTCGATCAGGCCCAGCGCCGCCAGCGGACGGGCGGCCTCGTGCGTGCTACCGATTTCGGCGTACGCCAGCTTACTCGCCCGAAACAGCGTTCCCTTGCGCATGACCATACGCACCAGCAGCGCGCGCGACGCCTGGGGCAGGGTGGGGAAGGCGGAGATGAAATCGCGTTCCTCGGTGACGAGCAGATCGTCGTAACGGTCGCCGATCCACGCCAGCACCCGGTGGAAGTTATCCAGGTAATAAAACGCGTTGTCGAGAACTTTGATCATTGCTGGGGGAGCGGAAGCGAGGAGAGCGATAAACTGTATTTATATACAGTGTATCGCGTTCGGCGCCGCTTGCCCAGCAAAATCAACTCAAGGGATTTAGGCTTGTTTGGAGGCGGAGGTGTTTTTTTCCACCAGCTCGCTGGCTTTGGCGATTTGCGCTTCGACCGCCTGCACCGCCTGCTTGGTGGCCTTGGTCACCTGCTCGTAGCCGCTGAAGGCGTTGTCGATGGCGGTTTTGACGATCTCCACCGCGTTCTCCGAGCCCGGACGCACGTTCTTCGTGACGTCGTAGATCAGCGCGCTCAGATTGCTCTTGGCCTCGGCCACGTGGGCGTCGGCCGCGCGCGTGAACTCTTCGCGGATCTCGGCGATGATCACCCCCAGCTGCTGGTTGTAGGCGTTGGCGCCGGCCACGCCGGGCTGCAGTTTGGCCGCCGCCAGGCTCATCGCCGCCTTCGGATCGGCCGCCTGGCTTATTTCCTTGCCGGTGGCCAGGCCGTCCTCCAGCTGCGACTTGGCGGTGGCCATGTTCAGCGCGACCACCTGCTCGACGCCTTGCACCGCTTTGCTGGTCAGCGCGTTAAATGTTTCTAGTTGGAATTCAAACAGGGCTTTTGTCGCGTTGGCAAATTGCTCGGGATTCGTAAACATACAGTCTCCTCATTATGATGATGGTATGTAATGCCCCGGGGTGCTCCCGTGTTGTTGTGGGTCCATTATTTAGCAAGAACTAACTTTTCGCAACGGCTATCTTTGAACGGCCCGCGCGCCTTCTCCCAGCCGGCGCCGAGCGGCGTTTGCGAGCACGCCAGCTTGCCGTCGAGTTTGCTGCGCCACTGCCACCACGGCGCCGGGCCGGCGGCGAGCTGGGCGCTGCATAGCGTCAGTGTCAGCAAGGCGGCGGCGCGGGTAGGGAGGTGGCTCATGCGTCGAGCGTACAGCAAAACGGCGCCCGTGGCGATGGGACATCACAACGGCGCCACCTTGGGCAGGCGCAGCGTGAAGCGCGCGCCCTCGCCTTCGACGCTGGCGGCGTCGATGCGCCCGCCCAGCACGCCGGTGACGATGTTGTGCGTGATGTACAGGCCCAGTCCGGAGCCGCCCGAGCCCAGCCGCGTGGTGAAGAAGGGGTCGTAGATGCGCGGCAGGTTGGCCGCCGGAATGCCGACGCCCGTGTCGGCCACTTCGATGATCACTTCGCCGTTGCCGCCGTCGCGCGCCGACAGCGTGATCGTGCCCGACGCGCGGCCGTCGAAGCCGTGCACCAGGCAGTTGTCGATC
>JBDSKP010000501.1:0-2976 GCA_039916925.1 Duganella sp. | reverse complement strand
TCGCCGCCGGCAAGGCCGTGGCCGACAAATACAGCTGCTTCACCTGCCATGGCAAGGATTACAACACCCCGATCGACCCCAGCTATCCGAAGCTGGCCGGCCAGCACAAGGATTACCTGCAGCACGCGCTGACCGCCTACAAGCGCGGCGACGGCGCCAACGGCCGCAACAACGCCATCATGACCGGCCAGGTCAAGCCGCTGACGGACCAGGACATCAAGGACCTCGCGGCCTACCTGCACAGCCTGCCGGGTGGCCTGGCCGTGCACCGCTAAAACCCGCACGGCCATGCGGGTCGTACCCGCCGGGTACGCCCCCTAACTGGCGGCGCGCGCGTTGCGCCAAAGGTGGGCGGGTTGGCACTACGAAAAGCCACGCATTGCGTGGCTTTTTTTGCATTTTTTGTCCGGTTATTTCCTAACGTCTACGTAGTTTCTTCCGTTTTCCTTAAGTGTTATCCCTCATCTGCGGCCAAGCATGCGCTGCTAAAATTCTCTTCCTTGATATTATCTATGGACACTCGCGCAATTGTGTTGTCGGTTTTCGCCGCCAACCCCAATCGAGCGGGTCCGGCAGCCGTCACCCTCTTCGTCCGCGCGCATGTCACCGCCACGGCCGACCAGTCACCATCGAATGCCACTTCCCCGGCGCGGGATGGCCGGCATTGCCAGTCCGGAATTCAGTCAGTCCCTATGAATGGAGTTACGTATGCGTAAGTCACTTGTAATCTTGATGTCGTGTCTGATCCTGGCGGCATGTAGCAAAACGCCGCCGGCGTCGCCGGACAAGCCGGTCGACGTGCTGCTGATCGGCGCCGGCACCATGAGCGCCACCTTGGGCACCATGCTCAAGGAAATGGACCCGACCCTGACCATGGCCATCTATGAGCGCATGGGTTCGGTCGCGGCCGAAAGCTCGGACGCGATGAACAACGCCGGCACCGGCCACTCCGCGTTCGCCGAGCTGAACTACACGCCGGAGGCGGCCGACGGCCACATCGAGACCAAGAAAGCCGTTGAAATCAACGAGCAGTTCGAAGTGTCGAAGCAGTTCTGGGCCTATCAGGTCAAGAACAAATACATCGGCGCGCCGCAAAGCTTCATCAACAATGTGCCGCACATGGCCTTTGTCTGGGGCGACGACAACATCAACTTCCTGCGCAAGCGCTACGCGGCGCTGCAGAAGGAAAACCTGTTCAAGGGCATGTTGTACTCGGAGGATCCGGCCGTCATCGCGCAATGGGCGCCGCTGATCATGACCGGGCGCGACAAGGCCCAAAAACTGGCCGCCACGCGCATGGAGATTGGTACCGACGTTAATTTCGGCAACCTCACGCGCGCGCTGGTCAAACATTTGACCGACACCCACGGCACCACGTTGAACCTGCGCCATCAGGTCGAGGACATCAAGCGCGGCACCGACGGCAACTGGAACGTCACCGTCAAGAACCTGGCCGACGACAGCGTCAAGACGGTGCGCGCCAAGTTCGTGTTCATCGGCGCCGGCGGCGGTTCGCTGCCGCTGCTGGAAAAATCGGGTATTCCGGAAGCCAAGGGCTACGGCGGCGTGCCGGTCGGCGGCCAATGGCTGGTCACCACCAACCAGGCGCTGATCGACCAGCACGCGGCCAAGGTGTACGGCAAGGCCTCGGTCGGCTCGCCGCCGATGTCGGTGCCGCACCTGGACACGCGCATCATCGACGGCAAGAAGGCGCTGCTGTTCGGCCCGTTCGCGACGTTCTCGACCAAGTTCCTGAAGAATGGTTCGTGGATCGACCTGCCGGCCTCGATCGACAGCCACAACGTGCGTCCGATGCTGCAGGCTGGCTACGACAACATCCCGCTGACCAAGTACCTGATCGGCCAGGTGATGAATTCGCCGCAGGACCGTCTGGCGGCGCTGAAGGAATACCTGCCGACGGCCAAGCTGGAGGACTGGACCTTGCAAAACGCCGGCCAGCGCGTGCAGATCGTCAAGGACGATCCTGAAAAAGGCGGCCTGCTGCAGTTCGGCACGGAAGTGGTGGGTTCGGCCGACGGCAGCATCGTCGCCTTGCTCGGCGCCTCGCCGGGCGCCTCGACGGCGCCGCCGATCATGATCAAGGTGTTGCAGACCGCGTTCAAGGCCAAGCTGGCCACGCCGGAATGGGACGCGAAAATGAAGGCCATGGTGCCGTCGTACGGCCACAAGCTCAACAGCGATCCGGTGCTGGCCAACAAGATCCGCCACTACAGCAGCGACATGCTGGGTCTGAAGGCGTTCACGCTGGACGAGTCGGGAGCGGGTGCCACCGCCGCCGCCGCGCCCAAGGGCGAAGTCAACACCGCCGAGTAACCGGACTCCGCAAAGTCAAAAGCCACGCGTCGCGTGGCTTTTTTTCATCCGGGGAGTTTAGAGGCGGCGCTTGACCGCTTCGATGTAGGCGTCGCCGTCCGGCGGCGTGCCGGTGCGCTGGGCGTTCCAGATCATCTCGCCCAGGCATTCCATGATCTGGTGCTGCGCTTCGTGCGCGGAGTCGAGCTTGAGCGTGAGCGCGGTGGCGGCGTCGCGGATGCCGCGCGGCTGGTCGATCGAGATCTGCTCGTCGATCGATAAGTGCATCGACAGGTGCAGGAACGGGTTCGCTTGCGCGCCCTCGACCGAGTAGTCGCGCGCCAGCGCGGCCTCGACGTCGGCCAGCACGTCGTGGTATTCGGGGTGGTGGCGGGCCCAGTCGGCGGCCATCGCCTCGAGCGGGGTCAGGATGTCGTTGGCGCGCTGCTTGCGGTAGGCCTCGCAAAAGAAGCGGCGCACGTCGTCGGAGGAGGGATTGAACATGCCGCCATTGTACCCCCGGCGAAAAAAAAGCGGGACGGTGTGCCTGTCCCGCTTGCTTCAACCGTCGCTCTTGACCGGCTCGGCCGGCCCGGCCGCGACGGTGGCGGCGGCCGGCGATGCGCCGTCGTCCGCCGCGCACGCCGACCCCGGCGGTTCCGG
>JBDSKP010000500.1:0-2807 GCA_039916925.1 Duganella sp. | reverse complement strand
TGCAGGCGTTGCTGGACAACGCAATGGCCGGCACCGACGCCAGTGATCCCGGCGTGCCACGCCTGCTGGCGCCATGCGACCTGCAGGCGATCAAGGCCTGCGGCGTGACCTTCGCGGTCAGCCTGCTGGAACGCGTGATCGAGGAGCAGGCCGCCGGCGATCCGTCGCGCGCCAACTCGCTGCGCGCCGAAATCCAGACCATCATCGGTTCCGACCTGTCGGCCATCCGTCCGGGTTCGCCGGAAGCGGCCAAGCTGAAGGCGGACCTGATCGCGCGCGGCCTGTGGTCGCCGTACATGGAAGTGGGCATCGGCCCGGACGCCGAGGTGTTCTCCAAGTCGCAGCCGATGTCCGCCGTCGGCGTGGGCGCCGACGTCGGCCTGCATCCGGACTCGAAATGGAACAACCCGGAGCCGGAGATCGTCCTGGCCGTCAACAGCCAGGCCAGGGTGCTCGGCGCCACGCTGGGCAACGACGTCAACCTGCGCGACATCGAGGGCCGCAGCGCCCTGTTGCTGGGCAAGGCCAAGGACAACAACGGTTCCTGCTCGATCGGCCCGTTCATCCGCCTGTTCGACGAACACTTCACCATCGACACCATCCGCAACGCCGAAGTGAGCATGCTGATCGAAGGCCAGGACGACGACTTCCGCCTCGCCGGCGCCAGCCGCATGCGCGAAATCAGCCGCGATCCGCTGGACCTGGTGAGCCAGGTGTGCGGCCGCCATCACCAGTATCCGGACGGCTTCATGCTGTTCCTCGGCACGATGTTCTCGCCGATCAAAGACCGCGACGCCGTCGGCGGTGGTTTCACCCACCATCTGGGCGACCGCGTCAGCATCTCGACGCCTTCGCTGGGCGCCCTGGTCAACCACGTGCAACGCAGCGACCAGATCGCGCCGTGGACCTACGGCGTGCGCGCGCTGCTGAACCGCGCCCGCGCCTCCGTGCCGGCCAAGCCGGCCGCGCAACCGAAGGCCGAGCAGGCGATCTACCCTAGCCTGGCCGGCAAGCGCGTGGTCGTCACCGGCGGCGGCAGCGGCATCGGCGCCGGCATCGTCGAGGCGTTCGCGCGCCAGGGCGCCAAGGTGCACTTCCTCGACATCGCCGAAGCCGATTCGCGCGCGCTGGAGGCGACGCTGTCGACCCTGCCGGTGCCGCCGACCTTCGTGCCGTGCGACCTGACCAACCTCGCCACGCTGGCCAAGACCTTCGCCGACATCGGCACCGTCGACATCCTGATCAACAACGCCGCCAACGACGACCGCCACAACCTGGCCGACGTCACGCCGGAATACTGGGAAGGCCGCATGGCGGTCAACCTGCGCCACCAGTATTTCTGCGCCAAGGCCGTGGCGCAGGGCATGCGCGAGCAGGGCGGCGGCGTGATCCTGAACTTCGGTTCGATCTCGTGGCACCTGGCGTTGCCGGACCTGACGTTGTACATGATGGCCAAAGCCGCCATCGAAGGCATGACCCGGGGTCTTGCGCGCGACCTGGGACCTGATAATATCCGTGTCAATTGCATTATTCCCGGCGGCGTACGCACTCCGCGCCAGGAAGCGCTGTGGCACACGCCGGACGAGGAGGCTCGCATCCTGGCCGGCCAGTGCCTGAAAAAGCGCGTGCAAGTGGACGACGTGGCGGCGATAACGCTGTTCCTTTCCTCGGACAGCGCCTCGGCCTGTTCCGGTCGTGAATACTTCGTCGACGCCGGCTGGTACGGCGCATAAGGCAGCATAGGATAATATGGGCAATGACATGAACAACCAGCAGCCACGCCGCTACCGCTCGCAAGACTGGTTCGACAATCCGGACCACATCGACATGACCGCGCTCTATCTCGAGCGCTTCATGAACTACGGGATCACGCCGGAAGAGCTGCGCTCGGGCCGTCCGATCATCGGCATCGCGCAAAGCGGCAGCGACATCAGCCCGTGCAACCGCATCCATCTGGAGCTGGCCAAGCGCGTGCGCGATGGCATCCGCGACGCCGGCGGTATCGCGATGGAGTTTCCGCTGCATCCGATCTTCGAGAACTGCCGCCGTCCGACCGCGGCGATCGACCGCAACCTGGCGTATATGGGCCTGGTCGAGATCCTGCACGGCTATCCGATCGACGCCGTGGTGCTGACCACCGGCTGCGACAAGACCACGCCGTCGCAGATCATGGCCGCGTCCACGGTCGACATTCCCGCCATCGTGCTGTCCGGCGGTCCGATGCTCGACGGCTGGTTCGAGGGGGAACTGGCCGGTTCCGGCGCGGCGATCTGGAAAGGCCGCCGCCAACTGGCCGCCGGCACCATCGACAACGAGAAGTTCCTGCAGATCGCGGCCGCGTCGGCGCCGTCGGCGGGGCACTGCAACACCATGGGCACGGCGTCGACGATGAACGCCATCGCCGAGGCGCTGGGCCTGTCCTTGACCGGCTGCTCGGCGATTCCGGCGCCGTACCGCGAGCGCGGCCAGATGGCTTACGAGACCGGCCGCCGCATCGTCGAGATGGCAAAGCTGGACATCAAGCCTTCGTCGATTCTGAATCGCGACGCCTTCCTCGACGCGATCGTGGTCAACGCCGCCATCGGCGGTTCGACCAACGCGCAGCAGCACATCGTCGCGATGGCGCGCCACGCCGGCGTTGAGCTGCATTCGAGCGACTGGATGGAATACGGCCACAAGGTGCCGCTGCTGCTGAACATGCAGCCGGCCGGTAAATTCCTGGGCGAGCGCTTCCACCGCGCCGGCGGCGTGCCGGCCGTGATGTGGGAGCTGGAGCAGCAGGGCATGCTGCGCTCGGAGCGCGCCAC
>JBDSKP010000499.1:0-2628 GCA_039916925.1 Duganella sp. | reverse complement strand
GCCAGCGTCGAAACGCAGCTAACCGGGGGCTATTGCCGTGCATCAGAAATATCACCGTTCGTCGCCGCTATGGGTGCGCGCGTTGAACGCCGTCATTGCTTGCTAGAGCTGATTTTTCCCTGAGGTATTCCATCAGTCGCAATACAACTTCTTTCGGGGGTAAGGCAGACGCCTTTTGAAAACACTCCTTAAAATGTCATGTGGAGCCCCGACTCCGTGAATGAATGAGCAACAGCAACATGTGCTTCCATGTGGTCCTGGGACCGTGTCCTCTTCAAGTAGGGCAAATTGTAGAAGCCGTTTTATATCAAGTCAATACTAACGCGAACGAAAGCTATAACTTTTAAGTCTTACTTTTTTGCTTGTGTTCGCTGGAAAACCAATAAAATCAACTACTTGACCTGTATTTTTAAACAGTACGCTTCACTGCAAGAAAAATTAAAAAACGATGAAATATTCTGATCTCCGAGATTTTATTTCTCAACTGCAACGAATGGGCGAACTTAAACCCATTTTATTGCCCGTTTCCCCGCATTTAGAGATGACCGAGGTATCCGACCGTACGTTGCGGGCCGGCGGACCGGCTTTGCTGTTCCAAAATCCGACCGGCCACCACATGCCGGTGCTGACCAATCTGTTCGGCACGCCGCGCCGCGTGGCGCTCGGCATGGGCGCCGAGGACGTCGGCGAGTTGCGCAAAATCGGTCACGTGCTGGCGCGCTTGAAGGAGCCGGAGCCGCCGAAGGATTTCAAGGACCTGCTGGGCCTGGGCTCGCTGGTGAAGGCGGTGTGGGACATGGCGCCGAAGGAATTGCGCGGCGCGCCGTGCCATGACATCGTGTGGGAGGGGGCCGATGTCGATCTGGCCAAATTGCCGATCCAGCATTGCTGGCCGGGCGATATCGCGCCGTTGATCACGTGGGGCCTGGTCATCACCAAGGGGCCGAATAAGAAGCGCCAGAATCTGGGTATTTATCGGCAGCAGGTGCTCGGTCCGAACAAGGTCATCATGCGCTGGCTGGCGCACCGTGGCGGCGCCCTCGATTTCCGCGAGCACGCCATACAGAACAAGGGCAAGCCGTATCCGATCTGCGTCGCGCTCGGTGCCGATCCCGCTACTATATTAGGCGCGGTCACGCCGGTGCCCGACAGCCTGTCGGAATACCAGTTCGCCGGCCTGCTGCGCGGCAGCCGTACCGAGCTGGTCAAGGCCATCGGCAGCGAGCTGCGGGTGCCGGCGTCGGCCGAGATCGTGCTCGAAGGGCACATCTATCCGGACGAGAACCACCCGTCCGGCTACGAGCACGCGCTCGAGGGGCCGTACGGCGACCACACCGGCTACTACAACGAGCAGGATTCCTTCCCGGTGTTCACGATCGACCGCATCACGATGCGCCGCGATCCGATCTACCACTCCACTTATACAGGCAAGCCGCCGGACGAGCCGGCCGTGCTGGGGCTGGCGCTGAACGAGGTGTTCATCCCGTTGCTGCAAAAGCAGTTCACCGAGATCACCGATTTCTATCTGCCGCCGGAGGGTTGCAGCTACCGCATGGCGGTGGTGCAGATCAAGAAGCAGTACGCCGGCCACGCCAAGCGCGTGATGTTCGGCGTGTGGAGCTTCCTGCGCCAGTTCATGTACACCAAGTTCATCGTGGTGGTCGACGAGGACGTCAACGTGCGCGACTGGAAAGAGGTGATCTGGGCGATCACCACCCGCGTCGATCCGACACGCGACACCACGTTGGTCGACAACACGCCGATCGATTACCTGGATTTCGCCTCGCCGGTCTCCGGGCTGGGCGGCAAGATGGGGCTCGACGCCACCAACAAATGGCCGGGCGAGACCGCGCGCGAATGGGGAAGACCGATCCGCCGCGATGCCGCGGTCGAGGCGCGGGTTGCCGGCATCGTTGCCGCGATCGTCGGCCCGCGGGCGGCCTGAGCCGGAGCGCGGCTGCCCGCGTTTTCTCAGGCCGCGCTGGTCTTGCGCCGACGCCGCGGCGCGGCCCGCCTGGGCGCCGGGGCCGCTGGCGTTGCGCTTGCGCCCGAACTCTCCGATCCCGGCCGGGCCGCCGACTTCCCGGACTGCAGCCCTTCCGACATGCCGATCAGCACCCCGCTCACCAGCGCGGAGTAGCTGTCGAGCATGGCCTGCGCTGCCCGCATGCCGCTCGCCCGCGTCGAGCGCAGGGTGGTCTTCGCCTGCGCCAGCAGCGACTCGACCGTCTGCGTCGCCTGCGCGCCGGTGTCGCTGCCCTTCATCTTGAGGGCCGAGAGCGCGTGCTCCCAGGGCGCCTGCAACGGCCCGGCGCCCTTGCTCGCCTTGGCCACGGCGTCGAAGAAGGTGTCTTCCATCTTCTCGATGTTCGCCAGCGCGTCCTTCATCGGCTTCTCGCCCAGGCCGACACCCGTGCTCACGAACTGCTCGAGCGCCTTGCGGTTGGCCTCCACTGCCTGCAGCAGCGCCGAATCGATGCCGGCCAGCGCCTTGCCGAGCATCGCCTCGACGTCGACCGCGCTCGCCGGGTTCTTCGCCGCCCCCATCGACGCCGCGCCGGCGACTGTCTTGACGACCTTCCTGATGCTGTCGAGCGTGAGCTCGCGGCCCTGCAGTGCCTGTAGCGT
>JBDSKP010000498.1:0-5044 GCA_039916925.1 Duganella sp. | reverse complement strand
TTTTTCGATCTTGCCGAGCGGGTTGCAGACGATATACGTTTCGGTGGTTTCGAAATCGATCGCGCCGCGCTCGAGCCTAGCCTTGAGCAGCGCGTGATAGACATCGTTCAGGTTGAGCAGGTGCGGCACGATGGCCGGACGCTTGGCCGCTTCCGGACCGCTGGTGTTGCCGAGGATATCGGCCACTTCCGTGTAGGTCAGGCGCGCGGCCGAGTGGATCACGGCCGGATAGAACTGGTAGGCCTTGATCTCGCCCTTGGCGGTGATGACGGCGTCGCACACCAGCGTCAAACGGTCGACGGCCGGGTTCAGCGAGCACAGGCCGTTCGACAGTTTTTCCGGCAGCATTGGAATCACGCGGCGCGGGAAGTAGACCGAGGTGCTGCGTTCGAGCGCGTCGGTGTCGAGCGCGTCGTTCGGCTTGACGTAGTGGCTGACGTCGGCGATGGCGACGATCAGGCGGTAGGCGTTGGCGCGGCCGATCTTGACCGGTTCGCAGTAGACCGCGTCGTCGAAGTCGCGCGCGTCCTCGCCGTCGATGGTCACCAGCGGGATGTCGCGCAGGTCGACGCGGTCGGCCAGGTCGATCTCGCGCACCACGTCGGGCAGCTTGTTGGCTTGCTTGAGCGCGGCGTCGGAGAAGATGTGCGGCACGCCGAACTTGCGCACGGCGATTTCGATCTCCATGCCGGGATCGTCGAGCGATCCGAGCACTTCAACGATCCTGCCGACCGGTTGCTTGAAGCGCATCGGCTGCTCGGTGAGCTCGACGCTGACGACCTGCCCCGATTTGGCCTTGCCGATCGAGCCTTCGATCAGCACGTCCTGGGCGATGCGCTGGTCTTCCGGCGCGACGATCCAGGCGCCGTTCTCGTTGAGCAGGCGGCCGATGATGTGCGTGTTGGCGCGCTGGACGACCTCGACGATGGTGCCTTCCGGCCGGCCGCGGCGATCGACGCCGATGACCTTGGCCAGCACGCGGTCGCCGTGCAGCACTTTCTGCATTTCCTTCTCGGGCAGGAACAGGTCCTCGCCCGGCTCGTCAGGGATGACGAAGCCGAAGCCGTCGCGGTGGCTGCTGACGCGGCCGGCGACGAAGCCGGTCTCGGTCGCGAGCGAGAAATGGCCGCTGTCGTCGGCGACGATCTGGCCGTCGCGCTGCATGGCGTTGAGCCGGCGCGACAAGACCGCTTGTGCGTCTTGCGCGACTTTGAGCGACTTCGCCACTGCGAGCAGGTCAAGCGGCGCCTTGGCGCTGCGGAAGATGCCGAGAATTTCCTCCCGGCTGGGAATGGTGTGGGTAGTTTGGTTCAAAAGTATTTCTGTAGTTGTTATTGACAGTGTTCAGAGGAAATCCGGCCTGGCAAAATCGTCGGGTGCATATATATGACACGACGACAGGCGTAGTGTACTTGGAAACGCCCTGATTGACTAATTCCGGCGTCCGCTACCGGATTTTTCCGACAGATTCCGAATTTGGTGTTTGACATCGCGCGGGATTGCTCTATAATCTTGGTCTCTCGCAGCGACAATGTTGAAAAACAAAGACAAGGCGGGAATTGCTAGACCGGGTTGATGCGCAGTATGGAACGAAAGTTCATCTGGCGCGAAACTCACCCTGTCGCTATAATAGCAGTTGTTGTTCAGTAGCATCAGTGCCCACGTGGCGGAATTGGTAGACGCGCATGGTTCAGGTCCATGTGCCGCAAGGTGTGGGGGTTCGAGTCCCTCCGTGGGCACCACAAAATTCCGCAAAAAAGCCTCCGTCAGCCTCCGGGTCGATTGGAGGCTTTTTTCATTGCCCGTTCATATTATCCACTGCAACTTGAGCCGGGCGCCGATTTCCGCCAGCAGTGCCTGCTCGTCGATCGGCTTGCCGAACAAGGCGTCGGCGCCGGCGGCGATCGCGCGCTGGCCCGCCTCCGGCGTCGAACTGGCCGAAACGATCAACACCGGCGTGTGGGCACCGCCCGGCTCGGCGCGCAGCCTGCGCGTGGCCTCGATCCCGTCCATATCCGGCATCACCAGGTCCATCAGCACCAGGTCGGGCGGATCGAGCTTAGCCTGGCGCAGCGCCGAGACGCCGTTGTCGGCCTCGACGACGCGGAAGCCCAGCGTGCCCAGCAGATCGCGCAACAAGGCGCGGTTGGTGGCGACGTCGTCGACCACCAGCAAGGTCTTGCGCGGCCCCAAGTAGCCGGAAGGGATGTCGCCGCCGCCGATGGCCGCGCCGGGCGCGTCGACCACCGGCATCGGCACGTCGAACCAGAAGCGGCTGCCGCGTCCGGGCGCGCTGTCGACTTTCACGTCGCCACCCATCTGCCGCACCAGTTGGCGGCTGATCGACAGCCCCAGGCCGGTGCCGCCGGCGCGGCGCGCGGCCTCGCCGACCTGTTCGAACGGTTCGAAGATGGCGTCGAGATGGGCGGCGTCGATGCCGACGCCCTCATCGATCACCTCGAAGCGCAGGCGCGCCACGTCCGGCGCGTCACCCGCCGCCGTCGACGCCGGCGAGGGCGACACGCGCAGGCGCACGGCACCGCGATCGGTGAACTTGACGGCGTTGCCGAGCAGGTTCAACAACACCTGCCGCAGCCGCGTTTCATCGGCGCTTATCGCCAGCGGCAAGCCACCGGCCAGCTCCAGCCCGAAATGCAAGTGCTTTTGCTCGGCCCGCACGCGCATGATGTCGGCCACCACCGTCAACAACTCCCCCAGCCGCACCGGCTTGACATGGAACTCCATCTTGCCCGCCTCCACGCGCGACAGGTCCAGCACGTCGTTGATCAACGCCAGCAGGTGGTGGCCGCCCAGGTGGATCGTGGCGAGGCCGGCCTGCTGCGACGGCGACAACTGCTTGTCGCGCTTGAGGATTTGCGTGTAGCCGAGAATGGCGTTGAGCGGCGTGCGCAGCTCGTGGCTCATCGCCGCCAGAAACGCGCTCTTGGCGCGGTTCGCCACTTCGGCCCGCTCCATCGCGGCGCGCAGGTCGCTGTTGGCCTGCCTCAGCTCGGCGTTGACGGCGGCCAGCTGCGCCGGGCTGGGGATGCGCAGCGCCACCGGCACCAGCCGCACCAGCGCGATCGCCGTCAACACCGAGGCGACCGCCGTGATCGCCTTGAGGATCACCAGCGGCACGTAGTCGGGACGCCAGACCACCCAGATCTCGGCCACGTGCGTGCCGCCGCAGGCCAGGATGAACACGCCGAAGGCAATGAACATCCAGTTGAACGGCACGTCGCGGCGGCGGCGGATGAAGTAGACCAGCGTGACGGGAATGGTCAGATAGGCGAGCGCGATCAGCGCGTCGGCAACGACGCTGGTCCACAGGATCGACGGTATCCATAAAAAGCAGTGGCCGTGCGGCATAAAGCCCTGGCTATCAAACCAGTTGGTCAACATCTCCATCGACTGCCTCCATGTGCATGAACGCCGGGTGATCCATGCGGAGCTTACGAAAGTGCGCCTTAACAAGCAAGCGCGAATTTGATCGCCAGCGTAACCGCCCGCGCGGCCAGCCGCCGCCGGGCGCGGCGCGCGGATTTCTTTCGCAAAAAAAGGCTTTCTCCCTTGACTGCCGTGCGCGGCTCACTTATGATTCCGGCCTCTGTTGCGCAACGCGCGGCAGCGAAGCAAGAGTAGCAAGCAGTACAGTGCCCACGTGGCGGAATTGGTAGACGCGCATGGTTCAGGTCCATGTGCCGCAAGGTGTGGGGGTTCGAGTCCCTCCGTGGGCACCACAAAATTCCGCAAAAAAAGCTTCATCCGCCCGGACGCGTTCAAGATCGCGTTCGGTGCGGATGGAGCTTTTTTTCATTGCGCCGTCACTTCCCCGACCGCCCGGGAACCGGACTCAATCCCCGCAGGTATTGCTGGTATTTTCCGCTCGCGCGCAGGCGCTTCAGGCCGCGGTTGAACAGCGCCATGTACCGCTCGTTCTCGGGATTGCGCTTGTTCAACAGCAGGTGGTAGTGGCCGATGTGGTAGGGGCGCGGGTCCCAGGTGATCAACCCGGCCTGCGCGGGCGACAGTTCGGTGCGCATGATCCACAAGCCGACATCCAGATTGGCCGGAAAGACGTCGAACCGCCCCGCCAGCAGCTTGCGGAAGTTGAGCGTGTCGGTCGGCGCCGACAGGTCCATTCGGTTTTGCGTGGCCTTGTCGAATTGGTACTCGTAACCGGCCGTGCCGCCGATCCGTATGCCCGCCAGCGACTGTTCGCCGCCGGTGAGCGTGACGACCTGCTCCGCCCTGAGCGCCGGGAAGCAGCAGGAGGCTGGCGGCAGCCAGCGCGCGGGCGGGTCGGCGGAGATTCATGCGGCGATTATGAGTCAATCGGCCCGACTTTCAAACGGAAATAATTTCGCACCGGCACCAATTGGCTATTGACGGGGTGGCGGAGCTCCTTTAAGATTCGGGCCTCTGTTGCAGAACACGCGACGGAATGTAGCAAGCAGCAAGCAGTTCAGTGCCCACGTGGCGGAATTGGTAGACGCGCATGGTTCAGGTCCATGTGCCGCAAGGTGTGGGGGTTCGAGTCCCTCCGTGGGCACCACTCTACCGGATACGCAAAAAAGCTCCATCAGTCGAAAGACGGATGGAGCTTTTTTTCATTGGCGAACACCGGACGCCGGCGCGGCGCCGGCGCCCCGCGCCCAAAACCCGATGCCTACAGCGCCGCTTTGACGGCGTCCGCCAGCGTGACGGTCGGACGCCCGGTCAGTTCGCTCAGCGTGCGGCCGCCGCCGTCCAGCGCGCCCTTGGCGGCGGCGGCGTCGGAATCGGCGATCAGCTCGGCCAGCGGCGCCGGCAGGCCCAGGCCGAGCAACATCTGCTGATATTCTTTTTGCGGCAAATTGTGGAACGGCACCTGCTTGCCGGACTGGCGCGACAGCTCCGCCGCCAGCTCGGCCAGCGTGAACGCGGTGTCGCCATTCAGTTCGTACACCTGCTCGACCGGCCCCTTGCCCGACAGCACGGCGGCCGCCGCATCCGCGTAGTCGGCGCGCGCGGCGGCGGCGATGCGGCCCTCGCCCGCCGCGCC
>JBDSKP010000497.1:0-2593 GCA_039916925.1 Duganella sp. | reverse complement strand
CCGCATCCTTGAGCGCCGTGTTGGCGGGATCGGAATACAGGCGCAGCGAGTCGCCCACGGCGGCCTGCATCGCCGCCACCGCCTTCGGCGACGGGCCGTACGGATTTTCGTTGGTGTTCAGCTTAATCAGGTTGGGCATGCGAACCTGCTCGCCCGGCGTGTACGGCGTCAGTTCATGAACGATGTCGCTCCAAAAACGGCTCACTGCATTTCTCCCATTGCGCGTTCGATATCCGCGATCAAATCATTGACGTCTTCGAGGCCGACGTTAAAGCGCACAAGTATACCTTGATCGGTCCAGTCCTTGCGCATGTGCTGTATCCGATACGGCATCACCAGGCTGTTGGCGCCGCCCCAGCTGTAGCCGATCTTGAAGAGTTGCAGCGCATCGACGAAGCGGTCGGTCTGCTGTTCGGTAAAGCGCGGATCGAACAACACCGAGAACAAGCCCCCCGCCCCGCTGAAGTCGCGCTTCCAGATGTCGTGGCCGGGACAATCGGCGAAGGCCGGATGCAATACCTTCGTGATCTCGGGACGCGCTTGCAGCCAGGCCGCCAGCTTGCGCGCCGCCGCGTCGTGGGCGTCGAAGCGCAAACGCATGGTCGGCAGGCCGCGCAGCACCAGATAGGCGTCGTCGGCGCCCACGCCCATGCCGAGCCGCATGTGCGCCATGCTCAAACGCTCGTGCAGCGCGGCGTCGCGCGTGATGACGGCGCCCATCAGCACATCCGAGCCGCCCGATTGATACTTGGTCAGCGCCTGCATGATGATGTCGACGCCTAGGTCGAAGCCGCGCAGCGCCAGGCCGGCCGACCATGTGTTATCCAGCGCGACCAGCACGCCGCGCGCGTGGGCCGCCTGGCAGATGGCCCGCAGGTCCGGCACCTCCATCGACACGGAACCCGGCGCCTCGGTCCAGATCAGCTTTGTATTGGGTTGGATCAGCGCGGCGATGCCGGCGCCGATCAGCGGATCGTAGTAGCGCGCGTTGATGCCGAAATCGGCCGACAGCCAGCGTCCAAGCTCGCGGTTGGGATTGTAGACGTTGTCGGGCAGCAGCACGTCGTCGCCGGTCTTGAGAAAGGCAAAATCGACCATCGCGATCGCCGCCAGGCCGCTCGGCGCCAGCAAGCAGTATTTGCCGTCTTCGATCTCGGCCAGGCGCGCTTCCAGCGTGAAGGTGGTCGGCGTGCCGTGCAGGCCGTAGGTATAGGCGTTCTTCGCTTTCCAGTCGCCCGAGCGCATGGCGGCGACGTTCTTGAACAGCACCGTCGATGCGTGATGAATCGCGTTCGGGAACGCGGCGAAACCTTCCGGCGCGCGGTAGTCGGAGTGGATCAGTGCTGTCTGCCGGGATTTGGAGGTTGTCATATCTTGGTCTCTCTGCAGCGGCGCCACCCCGCACTGCGGCCACATGGGGTCGGACCCCGAGGGGTCCGACCTCGGCGCCCGGGTTGCGGGTTAACACTCAATTAAAAAAAAGGCGGACCGCAGCGGGTCCGCCTTCGTGATGATTACTGCGCCTCGCCCCAAAGGTCGTGGGCGTCGGAGGTGGTGATCTTGACGTCGATGAACTGGCCGACGACCAGCTTCTTGTGCGGCTCGTACGGCGGCTTGACGTACACCACGCCGTCGATTTCCGGCGCGTCGGCGCTGGAGCGGCCGATGCCGCCGCTGCGGTTGACTTCATCGATCAACACGCGCACGGTCTTGCCGACCTTGGCCTTCAGGCGGTTCTTCGAAATCTCTTCCTGCAGCAGCATCACGCGGCCGCGGCGCTCTTCGCGCAGTTCTTCTGGCACCGGGTTGTCAAGTGCATTGGCGGTCGCGCCTTCGACCGGCGAGTAGGCGAAGCAACCCAGGCGGTCGATCTGCGCTTCCTTGAGGAAGTCCAGCAGGTATTCGAATTCGGCGTCGGTCTCGCCGGGGAAGCCGGCGATGAAGGTCGAGCGGATGGTCAGGTCCGGATTCATCTTGCGCCACGCCTGGATGCGGTCGAGGTTTTTCTCGCCGCTGGCTGGGCGCTTCATGCGCTTCAACACGTCGGGATGCGCGTGCTGCATCGGGATATCCAGGTAAGGCAGGATATGGCCGTCGCCCATCATCGGGATGATCTGGTCGACGTGCGGATACGGATAAACGTAGTGCAGACGCACCCACGCGCCGTACGACTTGGCCAGCTCGCCCAGCGCCTCGGTCAGTTGGGTCATGTGGGTCTTGATCGGACGGCCGTTCCAGAAGCCCGTGCGGAACTTGACGTCGACGCCGTAGGCCGAGGTGTCCTGCGAGATGACCAGCAGTTCCTTGACGCCCGACTTGAACAGGTTTTCCGCCTCCAGCATCAGGTCCGCGATGGGACGCGACACCAGGTCGCCGCGCATCGACGGGATGATGCAGAAGCTGCAGCGATGGTTGCAGCCTTCGGAGATCTTCAGGTAGGCGTAGTGCTTCGGCGTCAGCTTGATGCCCTGCGCCGGCACCAGGTCGATGAACGGTTCGTGCGGCTTGGGCAGGTGGAAGTGGACTGAGTCCATCACCTCGGCCAGCGCGTGCGGGCCGGTCACGGCCAGCACCTTCGGGTGCACCTTCATGA
>JBDSKP010000496.1:0-3695 GCA_039916925.1 Duganella sp. | reverse complement strand
GATGCGGTCGCGGATGGCGTCGCCCCACGGCTTGCCATCCTTCTCGGCGATGATTTTGCCGGCGACGATGTACAGCAGGTTGTCGTAGGCGTAGCTGTTGCGGAAGCTGGTGGCCGGCTTGACGTAGCGCAGCCGCGAGATGATCTCGTCGGTACTGAAACTGGTGGTGGGCCACCACAGCAGATCGCCGGCGCCAAGTCCCAGGCCGCTGCGATGCGTGAGCAGGTCGCGCACCGTCATCGCGCCGGTGACGTAGGCGTCGAACATCTGGAAGCCCGGCAGGTGCTTGGCGACCGGATCGTCCCAGGCGATCTTGCCCTCGTCGACCAGCATCGCCAGCGCGGCGGCGGTGAAGGCCTTGGAGTTGGAGGCCACCTCGAACAGCGTTTTGCCGTCGACCGGTTCGGGGGCGCCCAGCTTGCGCACGCCGTAGCCGCGGGCCGTGACGACCTTGCCGTCCTTGACGATGGCGACGGCGATGCCCGGCACGTCGAAGGTCTTGAGGACCCGGTTGACGTCGGCGTCGAGGTTGAAGGCGGGGACCGCCGCCGGCGCGGTGGCGGCGGCGGCGGGGTCGGGCGCGGCGAACGCCGTGCCCAGTGCGGCCATCAGCGCGGCCGCGATGAAAGTACGGGCGGATGTCATCAGCGGTTGTTCTTGAATTGTTTATCGACCGACGCCTGGGTGACGGGATGATAGTGGTCGCGCGCCTTGGCGTAGACGGCGCGCGCCCAGTCCTTGTCGGCCGTGTTTTTCAGCAGCGCCGAATACAGCGGCACGACGAACTTCTGCCGGCCCACGCTCATGAGGAACTTGTTGAGCGGCTCGCGCACGTTGTAGCCCGCCTTGATGGAGCCCAGATAGAAGCGGTACGCGATCTCGTTGTTGCCGCTCTTGCCCAGGCCGAAGGTCTGGTCCAGCTCCCGCATCTGCGCGGCGCCGGCCTTGCCCTCGATATCGTTCAGGAAGTGCATCCACTCGAGCGCGATCCAGGCCTTGCCGCCCAAATCGGCGGTGGGCAGCTCGCCCTTGAGCCAGGCGGCGCGCTGCGCGTCGAGCGCGGCCAGGCGCGGCGACACCGCGCGCGCGGCTGTGGCGGGGATGCCGGGGCCGTACAGCCACTCCTCCAGCTCCGCCTGCGGCATGTACTCGGGATGGGCGTCGAGCAGGTTCTTTTTCAGGTAATCGACGAATTCGTCGGTGGTGGCCGACTTGAACGCGTGCTGGTCGAACCAGCCGCGCAGGAACGGATCGAACACCTCGCGCCCGGCGCGCTGCTCGATGGTGCGCAGGAACCAGGCGCCCTTCGGATAAATCAGGCCGCCGTCGGCGTAGGTCGACGGATCGGTGTCGGGACCGTGCGTGGACAAGGCCTGCTTGGAGGTCGGCACCGTCAGCAGCGACACCAGCGCCTCCTCCTGCTCGACCTGCAGGTTCATCTCGGCGATCTCGGGGCCGTAGATCTTTTCGACGATACGCGTGGTGACGTAGGTGGTGAAGCCCTCGTTGAGCCACATGTGCTTCCACGAGGCGTTGGTCACCAGGTTGCCGGACCACGAGTGCGCCAGTTCATGGGCGATCAGGTCGACCAGGCTGCGGTCGCCCGCGATCATGGTCGGCGTCAGGAAGGTCAGGCGCGGGTTCTCCATGCCGCCGTACGGGAACGACGGTGGCAGCACGATCATGTCGTAGCGCTCCCACCGGTACGGGCCGTACAGGCTTTCGGCGGCGCTGATCATCTTCTCGGTGTCGGCCAGCTCGCTGGCGGCGGCCTCGATGCGGGCCGGTTCGGCGTAGACGGCCGAGCGCGGGCCGAGCGTGCGCACCTCGATCTCGCCGATGGCGATGGCCAGCAGGTACGAAGGAATCGGCTGCGCCATCTTGAACTTCCAGCCGCCGTCGCCGGTGGCGACGGGGTCGTTGTCGGCGCTCATCAGCACGCGCAGGCCGGCCGGCGCGTCGATGCGGGCGCTGTAGGTGAAGCGCACCGCCGGCGTATCCTGCACCGGCGCCCACGAGCGGGCGTTGATGTCCTGCGACTGGCTGAACATGAACGGGCGCTTGCCCGACATGGTCTGCGCCGGCGACATCCATTGCAGCGCGGCGGCCGACGGCGCGGTGCGGTAGTAGACGCGCACCTTCTGCGGCTGGAACGGCAGCGCGATGCGCAGCGCCCGGCCCTTCTGCACATCGAGCTTGTCGAGCATGAAGGAGGCCGGGGTCCAGCGGCCGTTCGGGTTGAGCACCTGCACCTTGGCGATACTCAGTTCATTCGTGTCGAGCACCAGGGTACGGGCCGACTTGTCGATCCAGTTCAAGGTCAGCTCGGCGTAGCCGCCCAGCGTCTTGCGGCCGAAATCGGCCTTCAGGTCCAGATACAGGTCGCTGGTGCGGACCTGATCGTAGCGCGCGTAGCTTAGCGGATCGGCGTGGGCGGCGAGCGACATCAGTGCGGTAAGCACCAACGCGGACAGTGTCTTCTTGATAGGCATGGTGATCTTTTCAATGTTGGTCTGAAGCGCGATGCAGAATATCACAGCCATGTATCGGGGATGTGTACGGCCCCCAACGCGGGGCCGGGGGCTTGATGAACGGCTGTGTTAGAATACGGGCCGTAATTGGGGAGTAGTCGGCCCGCGCGTCCCGCGCGGGAACCTGTGTCAACATAATCGGTCCGCAGACCGTGGTGCAGGTGGTTGAAAAACTTGACGAGACCATGATCGGGGTGCGGCCATGATGGGCCGGAGTCGCGCCTGGATCATTGGTTAATCGTTTCCGGCCCGCGTACTTCTCACCTCTCCATGGAAGCATTCCTCGTCTCCACCGGCATTGTCGCCCTCGCAGAAATCGGCGACAAAACCCAGCTGCTCGCTTTCGTCCTGGCCGCCAAATTCCGCCGTCCGCTACCCATCATCGCCGCGATTTTTGTCGCCACCATCGCCAACCACGCGTTCGCGGCGGCCATCGGCACCTGGATCACCAGTTTGCTGGGGCCGGACACGCTGCGCTGGGTGCTGGGATTGTCGTTCCTGGCGATGGCCGCGTGGACGCTGGTGCCGGACAAACTCGATGACGACGACACGCAACTGGCCAGGTATGGCGTGTTCATGACCACCTTGATCGCCTTCTTCGTCGCCGAAATGGGCGACAAGACGCAGGTGGCGACGGTGGCGCTGGCGGCGCGCTACGACAGCCTGATTGCCGTTGTATGCGGCACCACGCTGGGCATGATGCTGGCCAACGTGCCGGCCGTCTATCTGGGCGACAGGATCGCCAACCGCGTCTCGCTCAAGCTGGTGCACGGGATCGCCGCAGTCGTCTTCGCGCTGCTCGGCGTGGCGACGCTGCTAGGCGCCGGCGCCCGCCTCGGCGTCTGAACACCCCCGAGCCCCCCCGAGGGTCAAGTCTGACATTCGGACACGAACTGGTCCGTAAGCGCAATGCCATGGCTGAGCCCGTGTCCGATTGTCAGACTTGACCCTCCCGGGGCTTGACCCTCGCGGGGCTAGCGCGGCTGCACGTTTTCGGCGGCGGCGGTGCTGGCCGTCGCACTGGCAGCGCTGCTCTGGGTTACCCAGATCGGCGCCGACCATAGGATATTGCCGTCGTTTTGCGTCACCTTGGCGTAGTAGAAATGCTCGCCGATCGCCGGTGTGACCGTGGTGGTGGCGGTGGTCGACAGCTGCGTCACCGTG
>JBDSKP010000495.1:0-1629 GCA_039916925.1 Duganella sp. | reverse complement strand
CGCTGCTGCCCACACCGACTGTTTTATTGCCGATTGCTTACTATGCCAGACACCATCTCGATCAAATCCCCAGCCGACATCGAAGGCATGCGCGTTGCCGGCCGCCTGGGCTCCGAAGTGCTCGATTACATCACGCCCTTCGTCAAGGCCGGCGTCACCACCGGCGAGCTGGATCGCCTCTGCCACGAATACATGGTCAACGTGCAAGGCACGATCCCGGCGCCGCTCAATTACTGCCCGCCCGGCTACACGCCCTACCCGAAGGCGATCTGCACCTCGGTCAACGACGTCATCTGCCACGGCATCCCCGGCGACAAGGTGCTCAAGAACGGGGACGTGGTCAACCTCGACATCACCGTCATCAAGGATGGTTATCACGGCGACAACAGCCGCATGTTCCTGATCGGCGAGCCGTCGATCCTGGCCAAGCGCCTGTCCGAGATCACCTACGAGTGCATGTGGCTGGGCATCGCCAAGGTCAAGCCGGGCGCGCACCTGGGCGACATCGGCCACGCCATCCAGCAGCACGCCGAAAAGGCCGGCTACAGCGTGGTGCGCGAGTTCTGCGGCCACGGCATCGGCAAGATCTTCCACGAGGAGCCGCAGGTGCTGCACTACGGCCGTCCGGGCACGCTCGACGAACTGCAACCCGGCATGATCTTCACCATCGAGCCGATGATCAACGCCGGCAAGCGCGAAATCCGCGAAATGGGCGACGGCTGGACCATCAAAACCAAGGACCGCAGCCTATCGGCCCAGTGGGAACACACCATCCTGGTCACCGAAACCGGCTACGAAGTACTGACCCTGTCGGCCGGCAGCCCGCCGGCGCCGGCATTCATCACCAACGCCGACGCACCGGCCGTCGCGGCGTAAGCGCGCATGTCGGCGGCCGTCATGAAGAACGAGCTGCGCGAGCAGCTCAAGCGCCAGCTCAAGGCCGAACGCCAGATCGTCATCGCCGGCTTCCAGGCCGACGGCATGCCCGAAAAGCTGTTGCGCAGCCTGCGCCAGAGCGTCGACGCGGTACTGACGACGGCCTGGCACGAAGCGCGCCTGCCGGCCAACACGGCGCTGATCGGCGTCGGCGGCTACGGCCGCGGCGAGCTGTTCCCCTATTCCGACGTCGACCTCCTGATCCTGCTCGGGCAGGCGCCCGACGCCCCCACCACCGCCAAGCTGGAAGAGCTGGTGCAGCTGCTGTGGGACCTGGGCCTGGAGATCGGCCACAGCATCCGCACCGTCGATGAATGCCTGACCGAATCGGCCGCCGACATCACCGTGCAAACCAGCCTGCTCGAGGCGCGCGTGATCTGCGGCGACGAGCAACTGTTCGCCGAGCTGCAGCGCCGCTACGACGCGGCGATGGACCCGCGCGCCTTCTACCACGCCAAGCTGCTGGAGATGCGCCAGCGCCACGCCAAGTACGAGGACACCGCCTTCAGCCTGGAGCCGAACTGCAAGGAAAGCCCGGGCGGCCTGCGCGATCTGCAGGTGATCCTGTGGCTGGTCAAGGCCGCCGGCCTGGCCAACTCGTGGCGCACCCTGGCCACCAGCGGCCTGATCACGCAGACCGAGGCCAAGCAGTTGATGGAAAAGGAGCGCGCCTTCAAGGACATCCGCGTGCGC
>JBDSKP010000494.1:0-3028 GCA_039916925.1 Duganella sp. | reverse complement strand
GCGGCGGCGGCCGGCAACTGCGCCACCCCGAACATGGCATCGAGTTCCGTCAACGTCGGCGCACCCGTCGCCGTGGCGCGCTGTTCGCCGGCCAACGGCTTGCCGCGCGCCAGCAGCGCGTCCAGCTGGCGCGCGATCTCGGCGTGCAACGCGGCTTCATCGACGGGCTTGGCGAGGAAGCCGCTGGCGCCGGCCGCCAGGAAGCGTTGCCGCTCCTCGGCCGTGGCGTTGGCCGTCAGCGCGATCACCGGCACGGCGGCGTCGCGCACCCCGTCCAGCCCGGCGCGCAGGCGCCGCAGGGCGGCCATGCCGTCCATGCGCGGCATGCGCCCGTCCATGATCACCAGATCGTAGTCGCGCGCGGCCAGCGCCTCCAGCGCCGCCAGGCCATCCTCGGCGATGGTGATGGTATGGCCCATCTCGCCCAGCAGCTCGCGCAGTATCACCTGATTGGTGCTGCCGTCCTCGGCACACAGCACGGCCAGGCGGGCGGCGTGCGGGCGGCGCTGTTCCTCCACCCGTGCCAGGACCGGCGCGCCGCGCTCGAGCGGCACGAACACGCGGAACACGCTGCCGAAGCCGGGTTCGCTGAGCGCCTCGATGCGTCCGCCCATGGCGGCGACGATATTCTTACAAATGGCCAGGCCCAGGCCGGCGCCGCCGTATTTGCGCGAGGTGGCGGCGTCGGCCTGCTCGAACTTCTGGAACAGCCGGCCGAGCGCCTCGGCCTCGATGCCGATGCCGGTGTCGCGCACGGTGAGCACGATGCCGTGCCCGCCATTCTCCGCCACGCTCACGCGCACCTCTCCCCGTTCGGTGAACTTGACGCCGTTGCCGACCAGGTTCACCACCACCTGCCGCAGCCGCGCGGGGTCGCCGCGCCACCAGGCGGGCATCCCCGGGGCGACCTCGGCGATCAGGGCGATGCCCTTGGCCTCCGCGCGCTCGTCGAGCAGCCCGACCACGTCGTTCAGCAAGCCGGCGAGGTTGAAATCGAGCACCTCGAGCGGCATCTTGCCCGCCTCCAGGCGGGAGAAATCGAGAATATCGTTGATGATTTGCAGCAGCACGTCGGCGTTGCTCAGGCTCAGGCGCAGCTTGTCGCGGGTGCCATGCGGCACGCCAGTGTCCTTCAGGGCCGAGCGCAGCATGCCGATCACGCCGCCCAGCGGGGTGCGCACCTCGTGGCTGATCATCGCCAGGAAGTCGCTCTTGAGCTGGTTCGACACTTCCGCCGCCCGCTGCGCCGCCAGCGACTCCGCCTGGCGTACCTGCGAGGCGCGCAAATCGGCCTCGCGCGCGTGCAGCGTGGCGATCTGCGCCTCCAGCGTTTGACGGTAGCGGATTTCATTGTCGTGGCTGCGGGCGTGGATGACGCGCTGGCGCGCCAGCGCGCCGTCCAGCCCGTGCAGCAGATAGGTGCATGACACCGTCAGCACGGAGGAGACCAGCAGGAAATTAATGCTCAGGATGAACCAGTGCGCCGGCAGTCCGACCTCCACCACGGCCAGGCCCGGTTCTATGCCGCCCAGATGGCCGGCCAGGAACAAGGTGGCGCCGCACCACAGCAGCGCGGCGATGGCGGCGCGGCTGCCGATCAGCACCGTGCACAGCACCGGGACCGCCATCAGATAAATCTGCGCCAGCGGTCCGAGCGAAAACAGCAGCACCACGGCGATCAGATAAACGATGCCCAGCAGCAGGCCCGCGCGCCACTGATACGCGATGTCACGCCGATAATGCAGACAGCCTATGCCGGCCAGCGCGATGATGTCCGTCGCCACCATGGGCAGGCGGCCTTGTTGCAAGCCGGCCCACATGCTGGGCACGAAGGCCAACAGGCCCAGCCAGAAGGCGACGGCACACAAACCATTCAGCAAACGGTTGCGCCAGCCCTGCAGGTCCTGGTCGCCGTGCTCCGGCCGTTCCATGCGCCGGTACAAGGCCGCGCGCAGGGCGCGTACCGGTGGGCTGTCTATCACGGGGAACTTTCAGTAGTCGAAAAGAGCGCACGATTTTACTACTATCCGGCACTGATGCTATTTCGATATGAACCCCTCCGTCCCCCGATGAGGTCACTTGTCGAGAATGACGATCGGCTTGCCCTTCTCCACCACGTAGGTGGCCAGCTCCGACGTGGTGCCGGAACCGACGTTCTTGGCCGAATGCACCGCGCCGGCCGGGATGTAGATCGACTCGCCGGCCTTCAGGCGGACGGTCTTGCCGTTCAGTTCGTATTCGATGACGCCGCTCAGCACATAGGCGATCTCGACACCAGGGTGCGAATGTTTCGGGAACGAGGCGCCGGCGGCGAAATCGACGCGTACCTGGATCGCTTCCCGCGTGGCATCGAAGGTGTCGCGCACCGTTTCGGTACGGGCGATCCCTTTCGCGTCGAACTTAGGCGCCGGCAAGGGCGCGGCGGCGGCCGATTGCGCCTGGGCGTGTTGGCAGATCAACGCCAACGACGCGGCGGCGAGCGCGGTTTTGATGATTGAATTCATGGTTTTTCCTGGTTAAACAGCGGTGTCGCCGAAATTGGTTTCTGTTGATACGGGCGATCGATTGCCGCGCGTATTTGAGTTGTATTACACTAGCCGCCTTCCCACCGCCCAGTCCACGGAGCACACGTGTCGAGCAGCACCGAACCATCCAGCACTTCCCGGCCAGTCCGCATCCTGCTCGTCGACGATCATCCGATGATCCTGGCGGGGCTGGCCGACACCATCGCCAACGAGGCCGACCTGCGCGTGGTGGGCGAACTCGACGACGGCGCCCCCGTGCTCGACGCGTTCGAGGCGCTGCGGCCGGACATCACCATCATGGACATCGCCATGCCGGGGGTCGACGGGCTGCAGACGCTCGAAGCGCTGCGGCGGCGGCACGGCCAGGCGCGCGTGATCATGTTGACGACCTTGCGCGGCGACCATCAGATGCGCCGCGCGCTCGAACTGGGCGCGGCCGGCTTCCTGATGAAGCACACCTTGCGCAAGGACTTGATCGCGGCGATCCGGGCGGTGCACGCGGG
>JBDSKP010000493.1:0-5633 GCA_039916925.1 Duganella sp. | reverse complement strand
TACGACGTGGCGGGGACGCGGCAACTGGGGCCCATCCTCACATCGCGGACCTCCAGGGTGCTGGGAAGTTCGACGCTGTGGAACGACGACGGACCCGGCGTCGCGCTGGAGCGAAGGATGGTCGCCGCGGTGGCGGCCGGCGGCCCGGGCGAGGAAGCGTTCTTTGGCGACGGTTTGCGTTTGTGCAGCATGCCGCTGGTACGCTCCAATCAAGTCTACGGGGCGCTGATCTACGGTTGGTCGTTTCGCGATTTCAGTTCCCCGCTTGAATGCGAGCGGCTGGCCCGTCAGTTGGGATTGCCCGGTCATGTGCTATGGGCCGAAGTCCGGCTCGAGCCGCCCGTTTCGGACGAGAGGATGGCGACCTACAAGGCCCTGCTCGCCACGATGGTCCAGTCGATCGACGGGCAGCAGGAGACCATCGAACGCCTCAACCAGGTCAGCCGCACGCGCGATTTGTTCCTGGCGACGGTCTCGCATGAAATGCGCACACCGCTGTCGGCCATCTCGATGCGGCTCGAATTGATGCTGCGAACCGTCGCCAATCTGCCGCCGGCGATCGAAGCGGGCCTGGTGGCGATGCGCAAGCATGTCAAACAAGAGGCCGCGATGGTGGACGACCTGATCGATGCCGCCAGGACGTTGACCGGGCAAATGTCTATCGTCCGCTCGCAAGTTTCCGTCGGGCAGATCTTGCGGGATGCTATTTCCACCATCGAAGTGAGCGCGCGCGAAAAGAACATCCTGATTCATGTGACGCCGGCCGATTTCGGCGAAGCGTTGACGATCGACGCGGACCCCAAGCGGATGCAGCAAGTGCTGTGGAACCTGCTGTTCAATGCCATCAAGTTTACGCCGGCCGGCGGCAACATCGAGATCCATATCAGGCAGGACACGCGCGCCACGATCATCGACGTGTCGGACTCCGGCCAAGGAATCGACGCCGCCGACATCCCGCTGGTGTTCGGCGCGTTCACGTTGCAAAAGCACGCCAATCCCAGCGGACTTGGCCTGGGGCTGTATATCGCCCGCCATATTGTCGAGCTCCATGGCGGTTCGCTGACGGTATCGAGCGCCGGCCTCCTGCTGGGAACATCGTTTTCGATTCGACTTCCCCGCTAAGCGGTCCACGTGGTTCTTTGTTGTCATGTCGGGCAATCCCCGCTTCAATGAGGGTCTTCAATCAGCATGTCATAGGGGCCGTTTTCACCCCACTTGAAGGTGAGACGCCATTGATCGTTGATACGGACATGCCATGCGCCGTTATACTCCTTCAAGTCGTTACCTGGAGGGGCCTTCATAAAATTCACGGACTCCTTAGCAACACCCGATAGCCGGCACTTCTTCTTTCAGCAAATAAGCAGGTTCAGCAACTGCTGAAAATAGGATTTTCAGTGAAGCTGCCAAGGCCGACATACCTGGCCCAGCCCCCTTTCGCCGGCAACATCACCAGATCGGCCCCAGGAACAGATACAGGCTGCTGTCGCCCGACTTGGTGGCGCCGCTGCCGAAATACAGCGGCCCGAAACGCGTATCGACGGCAACGAAGCCGCTGGCGGCCTGCTTCAGCGATCCGTATTTGAGCGGCTTGTCCGGGCCATAGGCGGCGCCCGTCTCCAGCGAAAAGCCCAGCCGCACGTCGCCGCCCAGCGCGGTCGGCATGACGCCGATCCGTTTGGCCATGACCACGCGGCCGAGCACCGTGCGACTGCCCATGACCGAATCGGTGGTGGTGCCCGACAGCCGCAGGAAGCCGCCCAGCGCCGATTGCGACTCGCTGCCCTGGTTGCGCGCCCATTCGCCATACACATGGCCGGCCCAGCTGCCGAAGCTGAACGCCTTCAAGCCCTGCACGCTCTGCCGCGTGGGCACCGGACCCTCGCGCCCGCTGGTCATCAGGCGCTGCAATTCCATCGTGAACAAGCTGCCGCGGGTGGGAAACGCCACCGTGTCCAGGCTATCGATATTGAACGACAGCACGCCGACGTTTTGCGTCAGGCTGGTCTGGACCGGATCGTGCGGGATGGTTTGCTGCGACGTCACCGTTTGGCGCACCGCCGTGTAGCGCACATCGCCCCAGTTGCCGAACTGGCGGCCCAGCGCCAGCGCCACGGTCTTGGCCTTGTAGCCGTAGCGCGCCTGGCGGAAGCCGGACGGGTTGAACACGTCGAACGCCGACGAACCGTACTGCAACTCGGGCGCCACATACCATGGCGAGCCGGCGCCCAGCGGCTGCCACCACTGCGCGCCGATGACGCGCTCGGTGCCCACGCGCGCGACCGTGCGCAGCTCCGCGCCCCAGTCGTTGAGCGACGACAGCACGTGCATGACCTTCAGCTCGAAGGCGTTGTTGTCGGTGAAGTCGCTGTTCAATTCCAGGCCCACGCGCAGCCGGCTGCGCGCCCAGTCGGCCTCGGTCGGCTTGATCAACACGCTGCGGCCGTCCTGGTCGTCGCGGATCTCGGTCTCCACGCGCGCCAGGTCGCCGCGCCCGAACAGTTGGTTGCCGGCGCGCTGCGCCTGCTCGCTGGTGACCATCTGGCCGACCTTGAGCCCCGATTGCGCGGCCAGCGCCTGCGGGTTGATGCGCCCGCTCGGCGCCACCTCCAGCTTGGCCAGCCGCACCGGCTGGTCGATCGGCACCGGCGCCGACAGCCGGTTGGTCTCATAGGCGGCGTACTGCGCCTCCGGCAACGCCAGCTGCACCAGCCTGGCGCTCATGGCGCGCACCGCCGCCTCGCCCTCCTTCATCGCGCGGTCGTGCCGGCCGAAATCGAGGAAGCCGATGCCGCCCAGGTCCGGCGCCAGCAGGATGTCGCCCGGGCGCAGCTCCTTGAGCGAGCGCTGGACGTTCTGCTCGGTCAGGATCTGCAGCATCTGCTGCGCCACGCTGACCGCGCTGACCAGTTCCTTCTCCTGCGCCAGCGGGGTGCCGACGTTGACGGCGATGATGATGTCGGCGCCCATCTCGCGCGCCACGTCGACCGGCAGGTTGCGCACCAGGCCGCCGTCGACCAGCAGCCGCTGGCCGACGCGCACCGGGGCGAACACGCCGGGCACCGCCAGCGAGGCGCGCATCGCCAGGAACAGCGGCGTGTCGCGCAGCTCCACCAGCTCGCCGGTGACGAGGTCCGAGGCGACCGAGCGGAACGGCAGCTGCAGCAGGTCGACCGGCTTGTCGCGCGCACCGTGCGGCAGCACCTGCGTCAGCGCCAGCTCCAGCGCCTCGTTGCCGGCGGCCGCCGGCGGCAAGGTCACGCCGTCCATGTTGGCGCCCAGCTCGATGCGCGACGGCAGCAGCAAATCCTCCTCGCGGCGGCGGTACGCCAGCTGGTCGCGCGGCGGCCGGTCGGCCACCACGGCGTTCCAGTCGGTGCGGCGCACCAGCTGCTCGAGCTGCTCGACCGAGCTGCCGGCGGCGAAGGCGCCGCCGACCACGCTGCCCATGCTGGTGCCGACGACGAAGTCGACCGGGATGCGCAATTCCTGCAGCGCGCGCAGCACGCCGATGTGGGCGAAGCCGCGCGCGCCGCCGCCGGACAGCACCAGCGCGATCTTCGGCCGCGGCTTGGCGCCGACCTCGGTCGCCGGCGCGGCGGCGGCAGCGACAGGGACAGGCGCCACGGAGGCGGCGTTGGGGTGGACGGGCGTCTGCGCCGCCGCCGTGACGAAGGCGGCGGACAAGAAAAAGCCGCAGCAAACAGCTGCGGCCAGGGAGCGGGCAATCACCATATACCTCACTTATTGTTGACGGTCGAAGCCGGGAACGGGCGCGATGGTGGTCGAGGACGTGCTGGAACGCGGCGAATTCTGGCGCTGTTGCTGCTGTAGCTGTTGCTGCTGTAGCTGTTGCTGTTGTTGCTGTTGCTGTTGTTGCTGTTGCTGCTGTTGTTGGTGCTGCGATTGCAATGACGGTGGCGGCGGCTGCGGTATCGCCGCTGGCGGCGGCTGCTGCGACACCGCCGGCGGCGGCTGCATCGCCGGCGCAGGCTGCATGGCGGACGGCGGCTGCATCGCGGGCGTGGCCTGCGGCGCCGGTTGCGGTGATTGATACGGCTGGGCGCCGCCGGGCGCCGGCGCGCCGGTGGCGCCGGCGTCGCTCGGCAAATCGATGCGCTTGACGGCGCCCCCCTCGGACAGCAACACGTACTTCGGATGGACTTCCTTGACGGTCACGCCCGGCACCACCTCCTTGCCGATGCCCAGCGCCAGCGCCGGCTTGTTGTCGACGGCCAGGATGGCGGCGCTGCCGGCGCCCTGCGAGGCCACCACGCCCTTGAGCTGGTAGTTGCTGGCGGCGGCGACCGAGATCTGGCCGCCGAACAGGCCCTTGGCGGCGTCCAGGTTGAGCGCCACCGGCGGCGGTGGCGGCGGCGCGGCGATCGGCCGCTGCGGCGGCTTGAACAGCTGCAGTCCCCAATACGCCAGCGACGCCGACAGCAGCACCACGGCCAGCACGCCGCCGGCCAGGGGCAAACGCTTCATAGATTCATGCTTCATAACTTCCCTTATCAGCGTACCAGCTGATTGATTTCGATGATAGGCATCAGCACGGCCAGCACGATCAGCAGCACCACCACGCCCATCGCCAGGATCAGCGCCGGTTCCAGCAGGCCGGCGATGGTCAGGGTGCGCCGCTCCAGATCGGCCTCCTGCGCGGCGGCCGCGCGGTCCAGCATGGCCGGCAGCTCGCCGGTGATCTCGCCGGCGCGGATCATGTGGATCAGCATCGGCGGAAAGTGCTTTTGCGCCGACAGCGAGCGCGCCAGGCTCACGCCCTCGCGCACGGCGTCGCTGGCCTCGCCGACCAGCTCCTTCATGGCGACATTGGACAACGTATCGCGGCTCGTTTCCAGCGCGCGCAGGATGGGCACGCCCGACCCGGTGGTGATCGCCAAGGTGCTGGCGAAGCGCGCCGTGTTCAAGCTGCGCTCGAACTTGCCGTACAGCGGCGCCGTCAGCAACCAGGTGTGCCAGCGGCGCTTGAGCGCGGGATTCTGCAGCGCCCGGCGCCACATGAACCACGCGCCCACCAGCAGGATGGCCACCAGGATGCCGTAGTTGCGCACGAAGTCCGACACGGCCAGCATGATGATGGTCAGCACCGGCAGCTTCTGCTTGGTGTTGGCGAACACCGAGACGATCTGCGGCACCACGTAGGTCAGCAGGAAGATGACGATCGAGAACGCCACCACGGTGACGATGGCCGGATAGGTGAACGCCAGCCGCACCTTTTGCACCAGCGCGTTGCGGCGCTCGATATAGTCGGCCAGGCGCGAGAGCACGCGCGACAGCTGGCCGATCTGCTCGCCCGAGGCGACCAGCGCGCGGTAGATCTCGGCGAAGTCGCGCGGATGGCGGCCCAACACGTCCGACAGCGCGGCGCCGCCGATCACCTCCGAGCGGATCGAGGCGATCAGGTCGCGCATGTACGGGCGCTCGGCCTGTTCCAGCAGCGCGGTGAAGGCTTGCTCGAGCGGCAGGCCGGCTTCGAGCAGGCTGGCCAGCTGGCGCGTGAAGAGCGCCAATTCGACGGTCGACAAATGGTCGCCGAAAGCGCGCTTTTTAGTTTGCCCACTGTCGTCGATCTGGCTCGTGATCGCATCGACCGCAATCGGCACCAGCCCCTGGGT
>JBDSKP010000492.1:0-6891 GCA_039916925.1 Duganella sp. | reverse complement strand
ACCGCGTGCACCTGTCCGAATTTTTCGCCGGCAAGTCGGCCGAGGACCTGTCGCTGGTGCCGCCCGGTTTCTTCGAACGCGGCAACGTGCTGCTCAAACTCAACGCCAAGGCCGGCGCCATCGACCGCGCCGCCAAGACCGTCACCATAGCCGACGGCAGCGTGCTCGATTACGATAAACTGGTGATCGCCACCGGCTCGTTCCCGTTCGTGCCGCCGCTGCCGGGCAAGGAGCGCAAGGACTGCTTCGTCTACCGCACCATCGAGGATCTGGAAGCGATGCTCGAATGCGGTCAGCGCTCGAAGACCGGCGTCGTCATCGGCGGCGGCCTGCTGGGTCTCGAGTGCGCCAAGGCGCTGCGCGACCTGAAGCTCGAAACCCACGTGGTCGAATTCTCGCCGCGCTTGATGGCGGTGCAGGTCGACGATGGCGGCGCGCGCGTTCTGCGCCGTAAAATCGAAGACCTGGGCGTGACCGTCCATACTGGCAAAAACACCACCGCCATCGTCGACGGCGTCGATGGCACGCACCGGATGGAGTTCGCCGACGGCGGCCATCTGGACGCCGACATGATCGTTTTCTCCGCCGGTATCCGTCCGCGCGACATGCTGGCGCGCGAATCCGGCCTGACCGTCGGCCCGCGCGGCGGCATCGAGATCAACAACAACTGCGTCACCTCCGACCCGAACGTCTACGCCATCGGCGAATGCGCGCTGTGGGGCGGCTTGATCTTCGGCCTGGTGGCGCCGGGCTACGAAATGGCGCGGGTCGCCGCCAAGCACATGCTGGGCGAGGCGGGCGAATTCGCCGGCGCCGACATGAGCACCAAGCTTAAACTGATGGGCGTGGACGTGGCCAGTATCGGCGACCCGCACGGCAACGTGGCCGGCAGCCGTTCGTACCAGTTCACCGACGAACGCAAACAGATCTACAAGAAGATCGTCGTCTCCGACTGCGGTAAATATCTGCAGGGCGCCGTGATGGTCGGCGACGCCGCCGAATACGGCACCCTGCTGCAGATGATGCTGAACAAAATCGAGCTGCCGGAATCGCCGGAGTTCCTGATCCTGCCGCAGTCGGATGGCGCCGCCAAACCCGGCCTGGGCGTGGACGCGCTGCCCGAGAGCGCGCAAATCTGCTCCTGCAACGACGTCTCCAAGGGCGCGCTGTGCGCGGCGGTGGCCGCCGGCGCCTGCACCATCGGCGATCTGAAAAGCTGCACCAACGCCGGCACCTCGTGCGGCGGTTGCGTGCCGCTGGTGACGCAGGTGATGAAGGCCGAGATGAAAAAGCTCGGTATGGCCGTCAACAACCACGTGTGCGAACACTTCGCGTATTCGCGCCAGGAGATGTTCCACCTGATCAAAGTCGGCCAGATCAAGACCTTCGGCGATCTGGTGGAAAAGCATGGCAAGGGTCTCGGTTGCGACGTGTGCAAGCCGCTGGCCGCCAGCATTCTGGCGTCGGTGTGGAATGACTTCGTGCTGAAGAAGGAACACGCCAGCCTGCAGGACACCAACGACTACTTCCTCGGTAACATCCAGAAGGACGGCACCTACTCGGTCGTGCCCCGCATGCCGGGCGGCGAAGTGACGGCCGATGGCCTGATCGCCGTCGGCATGGTCGCCAAGAAGTACAAGCTGTACACCAAGATCACCGGCGGCGCGCGGGTCGATCTGTTCGGCGCCCGTGTCGAGCAGCTGCCGCTGATCTGGGAAGAACTGATCGCGGCCGGCTTCGAATCCGGCCACGCCTACGGCAAGTCGCTGCGCACGGTGAAGTCCTGCGTCGGCTCGACCTGGTGCCGTTATGGCGTCGACGATTCGATCGGCCTGGCCATCGAGCTGGAAAACCGCTACAAGGGCCTGCGCACGCCGCACAAGATCAAATTCGGCGTCTCCGGCTGCACCCGCGAATGCGCCGAGGCGCAGGGCAAGGACGTCGGCATCATCGCCACCGAAAAGGGCTGGAACCTGTACGTGTGCGGCAACGGCGGCATGAAGCCACGCCACGCCGAGCTGCTGGCGACGGATCTGGACAAGGCCACGCTGGTCAAGTACATCGACCGCTTCCTGATGTTCTACACCCGCACCGGCGACCGCCTGCAGCGCACCAGCACCTGGCGCGAGAACCTGGAGGGTGGCCTCGACTACCTGAAGCAGGTCGTCGTCAACGACAAGCTGGGGATCGCCGCCGATCTGGAAGCCGACATGCAGCACGTGGTCAACACCTACGCTTGCGAATGGAAAGAGGCCGTCGAGAATCCGGAGACCCGTAAGCGCTTCCGTACCTTCGTCAACAGCGAGAAGGGCGACGACAACGTCGTCTTCATGGAAGAACGCGGCCAGATTCGTCCGGCCACCGTGGAAGAGCGCAAACGCGTGATTCCGATCGCCGTCAGCGCAGCTTGAGGAGAATACAAATGCATCGCGATATTCAAACTGATAACTGGATCGCCGTCTGCAACCTGGACGACATCGTGCCCAACACCGGCGTGTGCGCACTGCTGAACAACGCGCAGATCGCGGTATTCCACGTCAATGACGGCGGCCCGCGCGTGTTCGCCATCGATAACTACGATCCGAATTCGGAGGCCGCGGTGCTGTCGCGCGGCCTGGTGGGCAGCCTGGGCGAGCGCATCGTGGTCGCCTCGCCGATCTACAAACAGCACTTCGATCTGCAAACCGGCGAATGCCTGGAGGCGCCGGCCAACTCGGTCGGCACGTATCCGGCCCGCGTGGCGGACGGCAAGGTCTGGGTAGGCCTATGAAATCCCCGGCGCGCGTGGAATCGAAGCCTGCGCTGGTCGTCATCGGCAACGGCATGGCCGGCATGCGCACGGTCGAGGAGCTGCACAAGCTCGATCCGGATATGTATGAGATCACCGTGTTCGGCGCCGAGCCGCATGGTAACTACAACCGCATCCTGTTGTCGCCGGTGCTGGCCGGCGAGAAGACGATGGACGACATCATGCTCAACACGCGTGAGTGGTACGTCCAGCATGGCATCACCCTGCACGCCGGCGATCCGGTCGAACACATCGACCGCCGCAAGCGCATCGTGCGCGCCCGCTCAGGCCTGGAGGTGCGTTACGACCGCCTGCTGATCGCCACCGGCTCCAAGCCGTTCATCATTCCCGTACCGGGCCACCAGCTGCCGGGCGTGCTGGCCTTCCGCGATATCCAGGATGTGGAATCGATGCTGGAGGCCGCGCGCAACCACAAGCACGCGGTGGTCATCGGCGGCGGCCTGCTGGGGCTCGAGGCGGCCAACGGCCTGCAGCGCCAGGGCATGTTGGTCACCGTGGTCCACGTGACGGACGCGCTGATGAACCAGCAGCTCGACAAACCCGCAGCCCAGCTGCTGCAAAAGGCGCTGGAGGACAAGGGTCTGACATTCATGCTCAACGCGCAAACCGCCGAAATCGTCGGCACCGACCGCGCCACGGCGGTGCGCTTCAAGGACGGCAGCGAGATCCCCGCCGACCTGGTGGTGATGACCGCCGGCGTGCGCCCCAATATCGAACTGGCCAAGTCGGCCGGCCTGCACTGCGACCGCGCGATCATCGTCGACGACACGCTGCAAACCTACGATCCGCGCATCTATGCGGTCGGCGAGTGCGTGCAGCACCGCAGCGCGACGTTCGGACTGGTGGCGCCGATCTGGGACCAGGCCCGTGTCTGCGGCGCCCATCTGGCCGGCGCCGGCGTGCGCCGCTACGTGCAGCAAACTTCGCCGACACGGTTGAAGGTCACCGGTGTAGACTTGTACTCGGTCGGCGATTTCGTCGGCGGCGAGGGCTGCGAGGACCTGGTGCTGCGCGACGCGCGGCGCGGCGTCTACAAGCGGCTGGTGTTGAAGAACAACCGCGTCACCGGCGCCGTGCTGTATGGCGACGTCAAGGACGGCCCGTGGTATTTCGGCCTGATACAAAACAACACCGACATCACCTCGATCCGGCAAACCCTGTTATTCGGCGAGGCGCTCAGCGCCACGGCCGCGTGATTTAAGTATTTAGTCTAAGCGAGCGAATTTTGAACCTGTCCCAAGACCATCTGTCAGTCCGCACCACCTGCGCATATTGCGGCGTCGGTTGCGGTGTGAGCGCCACCCCCAAGGGCGACGGCACGGTCACCATCGTCGGCGACATGCTGCACCCGGCGAACAAGGGGCGCCTGTGCGTCAAGGGTTCCGCCTTGGGCGAGACGGTCAGCCTGGACGGCCGCCTGTTGTATCCACAGGTGCGCGGCGAGGACGGCCTGCGCCGCGTCTCGTGGGATGAGGCGCTGGACAAGGTCGCCGGCACCTGGCGCGCCATCATCGACGAGCATGGCCCCGACGCCGTCGCCTTGTACGTGTCGGGCCAGCTGCTGACCGAGGACTACTACGTCGCCAATAAGCTGATGAAGGGTTACATCGGCAGCGCCAATATCGACACCAACTCGCGCCTGTGCATGTCGTCGGCGGTGGCCGGATACAAGCGCGCCTTCGGCGAAGACCTGGTGCCGCTGTGCTACGACGACCTGGAACTGGCCGACATGGTGGTGCTGGTCGGCTCCAACACCGCCTGGTGCCACCCGATCCTGTTCCAGCGCATCCTGAAGGCCAAGGAAAGCCGGCCGGAGATGAAGATCGTCGTCGTCGATCCGCGCCGTACCGCGACCTGCGAACTGGCCGACATGCACCTGCCGGTGAAGGCCGGCACCGACGTCTGGCTGTTCAACGGCTTGCTTAGCTATCTGAACCGCATCGGCGCCGTCGATCCGGCCTTCGTGGCCGACCACACCAACGGCTTTGACGCGGCGCTCGCCACCGCCAATGCCGATTGCAGCGATCCGGCCGTCGTGGCGAAGATCTGCCGCATCGAGCTGCCGGTGCTGATGGAGTTTTACGAACTGTTCGCGGCCACGCACAAGACCATCACCGCCTACTCGATGGGCGTGAACCAGTCGTCGGCCGGCACCGACAAGGTCAACAGCATCATCAACTGCCACCTGATCGGCGGCCGCATCGGCCAGCCGGGCATGGGGCCTTTCTCGATCACCGGCCAGCCGAACGCCATGGGCGGGCGTGAAGTCGGCGGCCTGGCCAACATGCTGGCCGCGCACATGGACCTGGACCGCGCCGACCACCGCGAGGTGGTGCAAACCTTCTGGGAATCGCCGGCGATGGCGGACAAGCCTGGCCTGAAGGCGGTCGACCTGTTCAAGGCGATCGAGGACGGCAAGGTCAAGGCGGTGTGGGTGATCTCCACCAACCCGGTGGTCAGCATGCCGGACGCCGACCAGGTGCGGCGCGCGCTGGAAAAGTGCGAGCTGGTGGTCGCCACCGACATCATGCGGAACACCGACACCAACGCCTACGCCGACGTGCTGCTGCCGGCGCTGGGCTGGGGTGAAAAGGACGGCACCGTCACCAATTCCGAGCGCCGCGTCTCGCGCCAGCGCCCGTTCCTGCCGGCGCCGGGGGAGGCGCTGGCGGACTGGAAAATCCTGGCGCTGTTCGCGCAGCGCATGGGATTCAGCGGTTTCGACTTCGCCGGCGCGCACAGCGTGTTCGACGAGCACGCGCGCCTGAGCGGGTTCCGCAACAGCGCCGCCGACGTGCCGCGCGCCTTCGACATGTCCGGCCTGGGGCAACTGAAGCAGCGCGAATATGACGACCTGGAACCGGTCCAGTGGCCGGTGCGCCGCAACGCCGCCGGCGCGATCGAAGTGGAGGAGCGCCTGTTCGCCGACAAACGCTTCGCCCACGCCGACGGCAAGGCGCGCTTCATCGCCACCGCGCCGCGCGCGCCGGCCAACGCCATCAGCGAGGATTTCCCGCTGTCGCTCAACACCGGCCGCGTGCGCGACCAGTGGCATACGATGACACGCACCGGCAAATCCTTCACGCTGGCCGATCATATCTCCGAATCGTTCGTCGACATCCACCCGCAGGACGCGCTGCTGCACGGCGTGCGCGAGGGCGACCTGGCGCGCGTCAGCTCCGAATGGGGCGCGATGGTGGCGCGCGTGCAGCACGGCGGCGGCATCCCGCGCGGCAGCGTCTTCATTCCGATCCACTGGTCGGGGCAGACGTCGTCCGACGCGCGCGTCGGCGCGCTGGTCAACCCGGTGGTCGATCCCGTGTCGGGCGAGCCGGAATTCAAGCACACGCCGGTGCGCATCGAGCAGTTCCGCGTCAACTGGCATAGCTTCATCCTGAGCCGCGCCGAGGTGGATCTCGAGAGCGTGGCCCATTGGACCCGCATCCAGGGCCGCGAATTCGCCCGCTACGAACTGGCGGGCCGCAACACCATTTCCGATTTCGGCCTATGGGCGCGCGGGGTGCTGGGTGTGCAGGATCTGGACGCCGACTGGCTCGAATACGAAGACCGCACCGCCGGCGTGTACCGCGCCGTGCACGTGGTGAACGACCGCATCGAACAGTGCATCTTCCTGTCGCCGCGCCAGGACATGCCGTCGCGGGCGTGGCTGGCCAGCCTGTTCGTCAAGGAGCAGTTGAGCGAAATCGACCGCGTCGGCCTGCTGGTCGGCATGCCGGTGGAGAAGGGCGCCGACACCGGTCCGACCGTGTGTTCGTGCTTCGGCGTGGGCCGCAACACGATCTGCAACGCCATCGTCGAGAAGGACTTGCAAACCGTGGCGCAGGTGACGTCCTGCCTCAAGGCGGGCGGCAATTGCGGCTCCTGCGTCCCTGAAATCAAGAAGATTCTTGTGCAAACCCGGGTGGAGGCGGCGGAAGCAAGGTTGTAAATATGGTAAATTAGACTATCGATCGCTTGATCATGACGACAGAGAGCGAACATGTCTATCCGTGAAAACTTCTCCGATGCCGATATGGACCAGTGGCTCAACGAGAACCGAGTCACTGAAATTGAATGCCTGG
>JBDSKP010000491.1:0-10134 GCA_039916925.1 Duganella sp. | reverse complement strand
CAAGGGGGCCGAAGGTTGGGTGATCGCGCTGGGCGACATGCCCTACGTGCTGCCGGAGACCATCCGCGCGCTGGCCGCCACGGTGGAACGGGGCGCGCGCATCGCGGCGCCCGTGTATGAGGGGCGGCGCGGCAATCCGGTCGCCTTCAGCAGTTTTCATTTGCCGCTGCTGTTGGCGCTGTCCGGCGACCAGGGCGCGCGCGCGATCTTAAAAAACCATGCCGTGAGCGAGTTGGTGGTCGACGACGCGGGCGTGGTGCGCGATATCGATATGCCCGGCGATCTGCGGGGCGATCTCCCTTAAAAGGACCAACATGAAGAAATCGAACAAGAACGCAGCCATCGCCTATGCCATCGTCGGCCACGATCTGGCGGCGCACCTGTTCCACGTCACGCTGACGGTGGACGCGCCGGCGCCGGACGGTCAGGTCTTCGCGCTGCCGGCGTGGATCCCGGGCAGCTACATGATCCGTGAATTTTCCCGCAATATTGTGCGTATCAGCGCCGACTCCAACGGCGAGCCGGTCGAGCTGACCAAGCTCGATAAACATTCATGGAAGGCGGTGCCGCCGAAAGGCGCGTTGAACGACCGTATCGCGCCACTGACGCTGCATTACGAAGTCTACGCCTGGGATTTGTCGGTGCGCGCCGCGCACCTGGACCAGAACCACGCGTTCTTCAACGGCACCAGCGTGTTCCTGCGCGTGCTGGGGCAGGAAGACCAACCCCACGTGGTCGACATCCAGCGCCCGGACGACGCGGCGGCGCAAACCTGGCGGGTGGCGACGTCGCTGCCGGAGCTGAAGGCCAGGCGTTATGGTTTTGGCACGTACATCGCGGCCAACTACGATGAGCTGATCGACCATCCGGTGGAGCAGGGCGATTTTGCGCTGGCCACCTTCAAGGCCCACGGCATTCCGCACGACATCGTCGTCAGCGGCCGGGTGCCGAACCTGGACCTGGCGCGCCTGAGCGCCGACCTCAAACGGATCTGTGAAACCCAGATCGCGTTTTTCGAGCCGAAGTCCAAACAGGCGCCGATGGACCGCTACGTCTTCATGACGCTGGCGGTGGGGGATGGCTACGGCGGCCTGGAGCACCGTGCCTCGACGGCGCTGATCTGCGCCCGCGCCGACCTGCCGAGCACGACGGCAACCAGCAAGGACATCAGCGACGGCTACCTGCAATACCTGGGACTGTGCAGCCACGAATATTTCCACACCTGGAACGTCAAGCGCATCAAGCCGGCGGCCTTCGCGCCTTATGATTTGCAAGTCGAAAACTATTCGCCGCTGTTGTGGCTGTTCGAAGGCTTCACCAGTTACTACGACGACCTGATGCTGGTGCGCGCCGGCGTCATCGCCGAGCCCGCGTATTTCAAACTGTTGGGCAAGACCATCGGCAGCGTGCTGCGCGGTAGCGGCCGGACTAAACAAAGCGTCGCCGATTCCAGTTTTGATGCGTGGGGTAAATATTACCGCCAGGATGAGAATGCGCCGAATGCAATTATTAGTTATTACACGAAAGGTTCGCTGATCGGCCTGGCGCTGGATTTGAGTATCCGCGCCAAAACCGGCGGCAAGAAATCGCTCGACGACGTCATGCGTGCATTATGGGAGCGTTATGGCCGGAATTTTTATCAGGGCGGCGGACGGGGCGTAACACCGGCCGAAGTGGAAGCGTTATTTGATGAAATCAGCGGCGGACGTTTCAAACCATTCTTCGATAAATATATACGCGGCACCGAGGATCTGCCTCTGGCTAAATTGTTGGCGCCGTTCGGGGTTAAATACGCCGACGAGCGCAAGTCGTCAAAGCCGAGTCTGGATGGGAATATCGGCCGTGACGGCAACGACTGCAAACTGTCGAGTGTGCATGAAAATGGCGCTGCGCATTTGGCGGGTTTGTCGGCCGGCGATTTATTGGTGGCCATCGATGGTTTGCGCGTGACCGCGACCAATCTGGAAACACTGCTGTCGCGCTACGGCGTCGGCTCCATTATCGAGATACATGCGTTCCGGCGCGACGAGTTAATGACGTTTAGTGTGGTATTGCAAGGCGAGCGCGTACCCGGCATCACGCTGACGTTGGACCCTGCCGCCAAAAAATCGACCGGTCCGCTGCGCCCCAGCGCGGACCGTTAGGCAGCTCAACCACCGCCATCGCCGCATCGGTTATCCGAATTGCCGGCGCTGGCGGTTTCTTTTCGCCAATTCCAAGCTAAATATTGGCATGTTATAGCCAAAATCCGGCACGTATAGCGGTGTGGACGCGACATTTTTTGTGCGGCGCAGCGGTTCGGCGGGCTTAATTTTCCGTCAAGTTCGTTTTGTGGTTTAGAATTTAATCCATAACTCTTTGTTGGTTAGCTACCGATCCACAAGTTATGCCACTCGACCCCGCCACTATCGTTTTAATGTCGACCGTTATGGCCGTTGCGATGAGTGTTGTCGTTTATTCCGCGCATTCGAGCTTCCCACGCGAAATCAAAGGTTTGAAACAATGGGCGATCGGCCTGGTATTGCTGGCGTTCGGCTCGGGGATTTACGCTTCCAGCAGCGGACTGCTGGGTAATATCCTGTCGCCGCTGTGCGCCAACGCCGTTATTCTCTGGGGGCTGGGATTCGGGTTGATCGGCACGCAGATGTTTTATAGCCGCGAGTGCTCGTGGTGGTTATTCCATTTTGTCTGGGCCCTGGGAATGGTGGCGAGCGGCTATTATGTGATTGTCGATCCGGATTACTCCGGACGCCTCGCCATTTTTTCGATCTTGGCTTTCGTCTTATATTCCTATCAGGTCGTGCTGATATGGGGATACGGCGAGCGCCATTTCTCCACCGTATTTTTTGGATTGCTGATGTTATTCCAATCGGTGATCGTGCTGATACGCGGCGTTTTGGCCATGACCCATAGCAGCGACGATATGAATTTATTCGTCAGCGGCCCCAATCAAAACCTGTATCTGGTCTCCAGCCATTTCATGACCTTGCTGCTGACGGTGGGATTCATGACGGTCGCCACGCGCCGCCTGCAAACGATACTGGAGCGTCGCTCGACGCTGGACCCGCTGACGCAGGTGCTCAACCGCCGCGGTTTTACCGAGGTCTATGCGAAGGAACACGCGCTGATGCGGCGCGAACAGACCGTCATGACGATGCTCAGCATCGATCTGGACTACTTCAAGGCGATTAACGATTGCTATGGACATTCGACTGGCGATCGGGTTTTAACCGATGTGGCGTCGGTGATCGCGAAGGCCTTGCGGGCTTCCGACCATGTGGCGAGGTTCGGCGGGGAGGAGTTTATCGTGCTGTTGCCGGCCACCGGACTGGAGCGCGCGCACCATGTCGCCGAGCGCATCCAGACGGTGCTGCGGGCGCCGCGTTCCGAAACGGAGAGCGAGCAGAGCGCGGCGGCGGCCGCCTTGCCGCCGTACACGGTCAGCATCGGCATCGCCTGCCAGGTCAGTCCGGACGAGGAGCTCGATCACATCCTGTTGCGGGCCGACCGGGCGCTGTACTGCGCCAAGGAGCGCGGCCGCGACCGCATCGAGATCGCCGCCGAGGCGGTGCTGCCGATGCACGCCTCGGCGTAGCGCGCGGGATCAGTTGAACAGGCGGCGCAGTTCGGCGCCCGGATCGGGCGCGCGCATGAAGGCTTCGCCGACCAGGAAGGCGTGGACGTTGGCTTCGTGCATGCGCTTGACGTCTTCCGGCACCATGATGCCGGATTCTGTGATCACCAGTTTTTCCGGCGGAATGCGGTCCAGCAGGCCGATGGTGGTGTCGAGCGAGGTTTCGAAGGTGCGCAGATTACGGTTGTTGATGCCGACCATGGCCGTTTTCAGGCGCAGGGCGGCGGTCAGTTCGTCGCCGTCGTGGGTCTCGACCAGCACGCCCATGCCCAGTTCGTGCGCGCAGGCCTCCATTTCGGCCATCAGGCCGTGGTCCAGCGCCGAAACGATCAGCAGGATCGCGTCCGCGCCCATCGCGCGCGCCTCGTAGATCTGGTAAATGTCGATCATGAAGTCCTTGCGCAGCGCCGGCAGCGCGCACGCGGCGCGCGCCTGCCGCAGATAGGCCTCGGAACCCTGGAAGAACTGCTCGTCCGTCAGCACCGACAGGCATGCGGCGCCGTTGTCGGCGTAGCTGGCGGCGATGTCGGCGGGGCGGAAGTCGGCGCGGATCACACCTTTCGATGGCGACGCCTTTTTCACTTCGGCGATGATGCCGGACGAACCGGCGGCGATCTTCGCGCGCAGGCTGGCCTCGAAGCCGCGCAGGCCGGCGCGCAGTTCGGCGTCGCCTTCGACTTCGGCGCGCAGGCTGGCCAGGTCGCGGTGTTTTTTTGCGGCGGCTACTTCGTCTGCTTTGACCGCGAGGATTTTGTTCAGAATATCGGACATGATTGGACCTAAGATGATTGTTGTTCCGCCAGCGCCAGGCGCAGGCCGAGTGCCAGGAAAAGGCCGCCGGTAACGCGGTTCAGCCAGAGTGCGACCAGCGGCTTGACCTTCAGTCGCGCGCTGGCAAAAGCGGTGAAAACGGCCAGGCCGTTACACCATAACATGCCGTTGAAATTGAAGATGCAGCCCAGGATGATGAACGCCAGTGGCTTGCTGGTGGAATCGGCGGCGATAAACTGCGGCACGAACGCCAGGAAGAACAAGGCCACCTTGGGGTTGAGCACATTGGTCAGAAAGCCCTGGAAGAAGATTCTACGATAGGGCAGGCGCGTGGTGGCGGCGGCCGTCGCGTCGTCCGCCCGGGCCTCGGCCTCGCCGCGCAGTTTGGCGCGCAGCATGCCGATGCCGACGTAGACGATGTACGCCGCGCCCACCCACTTGACCACCGTGAAGGCGGTGGCGGAGGTCGACAGCAACGCCGACAACCCCAGCGCGGCGGCGAAGATATGGACCATCGTGCCAGCGCCGATGCCCAGCGCGGCGGCCGAGCCGGCGCGCCAGCCCTGGGTCGCGCTGCGCGTCATGATCAGCAGCGAATCGGGACCGGGCATGATGTTGAGCAGCAGGCCGGAGATGATGAACAGTGTCAGGTCGTGGATGCCGTACATGACCGCCGCCCTTAGTTGGCGCCGGCGAGGCTCTGCGTGACGCGCACGAACTGCTCGATCTTCTTGAGCGCGTCGCCGGAGGTGATGGCGACGCGCGCGCGCGCCAGGCCATCCTCGATCGAACTCGCCACGCCGGCCGCGTACAGCGCGGTGCCGGCGTTGAGCGAGACGATATCGTAGGCCGCGCCGGGCTCGCCGCGCAGCGCTTCCATCATCTTCGCTTTCGATTCCACTGCATCGGCCACCTTCAGGTTGCGGCTGGCGATCATCGGCAGGCCGAAGTCCTCCGGATGGATTTCGTATTCGCGGATCTCGCCGTCGATCAGTTCACCGACCAGGGTGCCGGCGCCCAGCGACACCTCGTCCATGTTGTCGCGGCCATAGACCACGATGGCGTGTTGCGCGCCCAGCCGCTGCAGCACGCGCACCTGGATGCCCACCAGGTCGGCGTGGAAAACGCCCATCAGGATATTCGGCGCGCCGGCCGGATTGGTCAGCGGTCCCAGGATGTTGAAGATGGTGCGCACGCCCAGTTCGCGGCGCACCGGCGCGGCGTGTTTCATCGCCGCGTGGTGGTTGGGCGCGAACATGAAGCCGATGCCGGTCTGCGCGATCGATTGCGCGATCTGCTCGGGCTTCAGGTTGATGTTGGCGCCCAGCGATTCGATGACGTCGGCGCTGCCGGACGACGACGACACGCTGCGTCCGCCGTGCTTGGCCACGCGCGCGCCGGCCGCCGCCGCCACGAACATCGAGGCGGTGGAGATGTTGAAGGTGTGCGCGCCGTCGCCGCCGGTGCCGACGATGTCGAGCAGGCCGGTGGTGTCGGCCATCGGCACCTTGGTGGAGAATTCGCGCATCACTTGCGCGGCGGCGGCGATCTCGCCGATGGTTTCCTTTTTCACGCGCAGGCCCATGGTCAGGGCCGCGATCATCGACGGCGACATTTCGCCGGACATGATCTGGCGGAACAGGTGCAGCATCTCGTCGTGGAAAATCTCGCGGTGTTCGATACAGCGCAGCAGGGCTTCTTGTGGGGTGATCTTCATGGCGGTTCCTGGGTGTTGGGCTTAGCGTTCGAGAAAATTCTTCAGCAATGCATGTCCGTGTTCGGACAGGATCGACTCGGGGTGGAATTGAACCCCCTCGATGTCGTAGTCCTTGTGGCGCACGCCCATGATTTCACCGTCATCGGTCCATGCCGTCACTTCGAGGCAGGACGGCAGCGAACTGCGTTCGATTGCCAGCGAGTGATAGCGGATCACCGTGAACGGGGAGGGCAGGTCCTTGAAGACGCCCACGCCCGTATGCGCGATTAAAGAAGTTTTGCCATGCATGACCTGCTTGGCGCGTATGACCTTGCCGCCGAACGCTTCGCCGATGGCCTGGTGGCCGAGACACACGCCCAGGATCGGCTTCTTGCCGGCGAAGTGCCTGAGCACCTCGATCGAGATGCCGGCTTGCGACGGGTCCTTGGGGCCCGGCGAGATGCAGATGTGGTCCGGGTTCAGCGCCTCGATTTCCGCGATTGTGATTTCGTCGTTGCGGTACACGCGCACATCCTCACCCAGCTCGCCGAAGTACTGCACGATGTTGTAGGTGAAGGAGTCGTAGTTGTCGATCATTAGCAGCATCTCAGAACTCCCCATCCAGACCATCTTGCACTTGTTCGGCGGCGCGCAGCACGGCGCGCGCCTTGTTTTCGGTTTCCTGCCATTCCATCTCGGCCACCGAGTCGGCGACGATGCCGGCGGCGGCCTGCACGTACAGCATGCCGTCCTTGATCACGCCGGTGCGGATGGCGATGGCGACATCCATCTCGCCGCCGAAAGACAGGTAGCCGCAAGCGCCGCCGTAGATGCCGCGCTTGGAGATTTCCAGCTCGTCGATGACCTCCATCGCGCGCACTTTCGGCGCGCCGGTCAGGGTGCCGGCCGGGAAGGTCGCGCGCAGCACGTCCAGGTTCGACAGGCCTTGTTTCAGCTTGCCCTCGACGTTGGAGACGATGTGCTGCACATGCGAGTATTTTTCGATGACCAGGCGGTCGGTGACCTTGACGCTGCCGATGTCGGAAATGCGTCCCAGGTCGTTGCGGGCCAGGTCGATCAGCATCACGTGTTCGGCCACTTCCTTTGGATCGGCCAGCAGTTCCTTGGCCAGTTCGGCGTCTCGCTCCGGCGTTGCGCCGCGCGGGCGGGTGCCGGCGATCGGACGCAGCGTGACTTTTTTCTCGCCGTCGGGCAGGGTCTCGTTGCGCACCAGGATCTCCGGCGACGCGCCGACGATCTGCATGTCGCCGAAATTGTAGAAGTACATATATGGCGACGGATTGAGCGAGCGCAGCGCGCGGTACAAGGTCAGCGGCGAATCGACGTACGGCTTGCGGATGCGCTGGCCGATCTGCACCTGCATCAAGTCGCCCGCCATCACGTATTCGTGGGCCTTGGCGACCGCCTTCAGGTATTCGTCCTTCGGGAAGTCGCGGATGGTTTCGGTGCGCACCGAGGCGCTGGTCACCGGCGCGTCGATGCCACGGCGCAGCATCATGCGCAGGTCCTTCAGGCGCTGGCGCGCCTTGCTGAAGGACTCGGGCTGGGTGGTGTCGGCGTACACGATCAGATACAGCTTGCCGCTCAGGTTGTCGATGACGGCCAGTTCCTCGGTCACCATCAACTGGATGTCGGGCAGGCCCAGATCGTCCTTCGGCTGCGTGTTGGCCAAGGTTTTTTCGATGTGGCGCACGGTGTCGTAGCCGAAGTAGCCGGCCAGGCCGCCGCAGAAGCGCGGCATGCCCGGACGCAGCGCCACTTTAAAGCGCTTCTGGTAGGCCTCGACGAATTCGAGCGGGTTGCCCTCGTGGGTCTCGATCACGGCGCCGTTCTTGACGATCTCGGTGCGGGTGCCGAAGGTGCGCAGCACGGTCGTCGCCGGCAGGCCGATAAACGAGAAGCGGCCGAAGCGCTCGCCGCCGACGACCGACTCGAGCAGGAAGGTGTTCTTGCCGCCGTTCTGGGTCTGCGCCAGTTTCAGGTACAGCGTGAGCGGGGTTTCGAGGTCGGCGAAGGCTTCGGCGATCAGCGGGACGCGGTTGTAGCCTTCGTTGGCCAACGATTTGAATTCGAGTTCGGTCATGTCTTATCTCCATGCCGCCAGGGTGTGGGTGTGGGTTGGCGGTGGTTTGTCAAAAAACCTGTCGGGTGCGCGTGCACGTGCGACAGCAATCAGTTCGGCTTAGTTTTGCCAGGATTGCCAGCGTCGCCAAAGCCAGGCCTCAATCGAGCCGGTTTGGTTGACATTGTGTTTTTTGATGGAAGACATTCGGTCAGGTTTGGTTCAGCTAAAGGTTAATTTTGCGAACTTATACGGCTTGCCGCGTCGAGCAGCGTGTCTACTATACCATCGGAATCGATCCCGTGTACAGACTGCCCGTGATTGTAACCGTAAGGCACCGTCAACACCGGGCAACCCGCGGCCCGGGCCGCTTGCGCGTCGTTCGAGGAGTCGCCGATGGCCACCACCTGGGCCGGCTCCAGGCCGAAATCGGCGCACACCGTTTGCAGCGGCAGCGGATCGGGCTTCTTGCGCGGCAGCGAATCGCCGCCGTAGACCACGTCGAAAAAGCCGCTCAATCCCTTGAGCTCGAGCAACGGCGTGGTGAAGGCGATCGGCTTGTTGGTCACGCAAGCCAGCCGCAGGCCTTGCGCCTTCATCGCCGCCAGGCCCTCGATCACGTCCGGGTAGAGCGCGCTGTGGTTGCCGTTGATGCCGAGATAGTGGCGCTGGTAGGCGTCCATCGCCGCGTCGAAGCGCTGCTCGACGCCCGCCGCGTCCGCCTGCAGCGCCAGCACCGAGCGGATCAGGTTTTCGGAACCCTTGCCGACCATCAGCGCGATCTGCTCTTGCTCGATGGAATCCAGGCCCAGTTCTGTCAGCATGCCGTTGATGGCGATGTGAAAGTCGGGGATGGTGTCCAGCATTGTGCCGTCGAGGTCGATGATCGCGGCGCGTACGCCTGCCAGTGGGGACAGTTTCAGATTGGCGGACATTGGGTACATTTCCTCGGAACTTAGGCAAAAAAAGCGGCATGCCCGGTAGGTATGCCGCCGGCTGGAGGAGAAGTATAGCGGAGCGTGGCCAAACCCATCCATCCCGCTGATTTTTTAGGCAGCCTGTTTTGCTGAAAATTCGAATTTCAGTGTTGCCAGGAAAAATTCCATCCATTTTCCTGCTGCTTGAGACGAATGCGTTGTCCTGGAAAAAACCGCTTTCTGGAAAAAGATCGTCGATCTGTTTTGCATCGAAGCTGGCGTCCCGTCGTAGTTGACCAGTGATCAGATAGCCGCCCGCTCTCATCTTTGCCAAACCTTGCACCGCCGCGTTGACTGCTAGCGTCCATTCGGCCGCGCCGCCTGCGCGAAGCGCTGGATTTATTTCGCGGTAGAGAGCTGAAGTGTAGGCGCGATCGCGGTGAGGTTAGAACCACCTGCGATGTTCGAGCGTTGTTCCTCGAATCCGGCGTTGGAAACCGCGGCACCGGAAAGGTGGCGGGCGCCCCGACAATCGGCCGCGCCGCCGAAGTCCCGCTAGAGGGTTAGATCGCCGCCAGGTTGGCGCGCATGGCGTCGATGACGGCCTTGTAGTCCGGCTGGCCGAAAATGGCCGAGCCGGCGACGAAGGTGTCGGCGCCGGCAGCTGCGGCTGCGGCGATGTTGTCGATCTTGATGCCGCCGTCCACTTCCAGCATGATGTCGCGGCCCGATTCGTCGATCTTGCGGCGCGCCAGGGCGATTTTCTTCAGCGCCTCCGGAATGAAGGACTGGCCGCCGAAACCGGGGTTGACCGACATGATCAGGATCATATCGATCTTGTCCATCACGTGGTCGAGGAAGTGCAGCGGCGTGCCCGGGTTGAACACCAGGCCGGCCTTGCAGCCGTTATCGCGGATCAGCTGCAGCGAACGGTCGATGTGGTCGGACGCTTCGGGGTGGAAGGTGATGATGTTCGCGCCTGCCTTGGCAAAGTCGGGAATGATGCGGTCGACCGGTTTCACCATCAGGTGCA
>JBDSKP010000490.1:0-5119 GCA_039916925.1 Duganella sp. | reverse complement strand
TGCTCGATCACCTGCAAGAACGTGTGGACCTCGCGCGAAGGGGTTGAATACGCGTGGTTCAACAACGTCGAAACCAAGCCCGGCATCGGTTATCCGAAGCAGTGGGAAAACCAGGACAAGTGGAACGGCGGCTGGCGCCGCACCGATGCCGGCAAGATCGAGCCGCGCCAGGGCGGCCGCCTGAAAATCCTGGCGCAGATCTTCGCCAACCCGAACCTGCCGCAGATCGACGAGTACTACGAGCCGTTCACCTACGACTACGAGCGCCTGCAGAACGCGCCGTTGTCGGAGACGCCGCCGACCGCGCGTCCGATCTCCGTCCTTACCGGCAAGAAGATGGACAAGATCGAGTGGGGCCCGAATTGGGAGGACGACCTGGGCGGCGAGTTCGCCCGGCGCAGCCAGGACACGCTGTTCAACAACATGCAAAAAGAGATGTACGGCACCTTCGAGAACACCTTCATGATGTACCTGCCGCGCCTGTGCGAGCATTGCCTGAACCCGACCTGCGTCGCCTCTTGCCCGTCGGGTTCGGTGTACAAGCGCGAGGACGACGGCATCGTGCTGATCGACCAGGACAAGTGCCGTGGCTGGCGCATGTGCATCTCCGGTTGCCCGTACAAGAAGATCTATTACAACTGGTCGTCGGGCAAGGCGGAGAAGTGCACCTTCTGCTATCCGCGCATCGAGGCGGGCCAGCCGACCGTGTGCTCGGAAACCTGCGTCGGCCGCATCCGCTACCTCGGCGTGCTGCTGTACGACGCCGACAAGATCGAATCGGCGGCCTCGGTGGCCGATCCGCGCGACCTGTATCCGTCGCAGCTCGATTTGTTCCTCGATCCGCACGATCCGGCCATCATCGAGGAGGCGCGCCGCCAGGGCATTCCCGATTCGTGGCTGGAATCGGCCAAGCGCTCGCCGGTGTACAAGATGGCGGTCGAATGGAAGGTGGCGTTCCCGCTGCATCCGGAATACCGCACCTTGCCGATGGTGTGGTACATCCCGCCGTTGTCGCCGATCCAGGCCGCCGCCGAATCCGGCCGCATGGGCAAGAACGGCATCCTGCCGGACACCGCCAGCCTGCGCATTCCGGTGCAATACCTGGCCAACTTGCTGACGGCCGGCGACCAGCCGCCGATCATCCGCGCGCTCGACCGCATGCTGGCGATGCGCGCCTATATGCGCGGCAAGAGCGTGCATGGCGTGCCGGATCTGGAAGTCATCAAGCAGGTCGGGCTGGAGCCGGAGACGGTCGAGGACATGTACCACATCATGGCCATCGCCAACTATGAGGATCGTTTCGTGATTCCAGGCAGCCACAAAGAGATGGCCGAGGACAGCTTCAACGAGAAGGGCAGTTGCGGCTTCACCTTCGGCAACGGCTGTTCGGACGGTGTCAGCGACACCAGCCTGTTCGGCAAACGCAAACATGGCTCGGAGATCTTCATGTCGATGCCGAAATCGCGCAAGAACAAGGAGAAGCTCGATGCCTGATCTTAACTTCATTCCCCAAGGCTACCAGGTGCTGTCGGCACTGCTGCAATACCCGGAGTCCGAACTGCTGGATGAGCAGCCCCAGCTTAATCAGTTGTTGCTGGAAACGTTGCCGCGCTGGCACTCCCGCCTGCAACCATTGTTCGCCCACCTGGACGGGACCAAGCTGATCGACCTGCAACAGCAGTATGTGATGACGTTCGACCGCAACCCGTCGCACTCGCTGCATCTGTTCGAGCATATCCACGGCGAGTCGCGCGACCGCGGCCAGGCCATGGTCGACCTGCTGGCCGAATACAGCAAGCACGGCCTGGAGATGGTCGGCAACGACCTGCCGGACTACGTGCCGCTGTTCCTGGAATTTCTGTCCCAGCGGGAGCGCGACGAGGCGGAACGCCTGCTGGGCGACGCCATCCACGTGCTGGCCTTTATCGGCCGCAAGCTGCGCGCCAACGGCAGCCCGTACGCCTGCGTGTTCGAGCTGTTGCAGACGTTGACGCCGGTGCAGGCCGAGGAGCTCAGCGAGCCGCCGGTGCGCGACATGGACGAGGCGCTGGAAACCTTCGGCCCCGGCGCGGACGGCATCGAGCCGTTGCTCAAGCCGAACATGCCGGGCATGCCGGCCGACGGTGCCCATCCGGTCAATTTCTATCCCAAGGCGGCAGCGCCGCAGCGTCACTGAAGGAGAGTGCCATGAACTATCTGCATCAATTTTTGTTTGGAATCTATCCGTACCTCGCGCTGGCGATCTTCCTGCTGGGCAGCCTGATCCGCTTCGACCGCGAGCAGTACAGCTGGAAATCCGAGTCCAGCCAGACCCTCAACATGGGCATGCTGCGCCTGGGCAGCCCGCTGTTCCATATCGGCGTGCTGGGCCTGTTCTTCGGCCACGCCGGCGGCCTGCTGACGCCGGTCTGGGTGTGGGACGCCTTGGGCGTGAGCCACGGCGCCAAGCAGTTGGTGGCGATGGTGGCCGGCGGCGTCATGGGCGGGCTGTGCCTGGTCGGCCTGCTGATGTTGCTGGCGCGCCGGTTCAGCAATGACCGCGTGCGCGCCCAGACCATGCTCAAGGACCAGCTGGTTCTGCTGTGGCTGCTGGCGACTTTGTTGCTGGGGCTGTCGTCGATTTTCGCCTCGGCCGGCCACATGGACGGCCACATGATGGTGCAGCTGATGACCTGGGCGCAGCATGTGTTGATGTTCCGTGGCGACGCCGCCGGCTTCATCGTCGATGCGCCGCTGGTGTTCAAGCTGCACCTGTTCATGGGCATGTCGCTGTTCGTGATCTTTCCGTTCACCCGCCTGGTGCACGTGTGGAGCGGCTTCGGCGCGATCGGCTACCTGGGCCGCGCCTATCAACTGGTGCGTTCGCGCTAGGAGGAGAACGATATGGGTATCGCAGTCAACGGCGTCGACATCGACGACAGCGCCATCGAGGCGGAAATCGGGCATCACCAGCGGGCTGACAACCCGCTGCGCGAGGCGGTGCACGAGGTGGTGTTGCGCCAGGTGCTGTTGCAGGAGGTGGAGCGGCTGGGCGTCGAGGGCGGCAGCGACGACGACCGCATCGAGGCGCTGTTCGTGCGCGAAGTGACGGTGCCGCAGGCGGACGAGGCGGCCTGCCTGCGGTTCTACCAAAGCCAGCCGGAGCTTTATCGCAGCGGCGACCTGGTCGAGGCGCGGCATGTCCTGTTCCAGGTCACGCCGGCCGCGCCGCTGGAGCTGCTGCGCCAGACGGCCGAGCTGATCCTGGCCGAATTGCAGGCGCGCCCGGAGCGTTTCGACGAGCTGGCGCGGCAGTATTCGAATTGTCCGTCGGGCGCGGTCGGCGGCAGCCTGGGGCAACTGGCGCGCGGGCAGTGCGTGCCGGAGTTCGACGAGTTGCTGTTCCGGCTGCGGCCGGGCGAGCTGGCCGGCCGCTTGCTGGAGACGCGGTTTGGCTTGCATATCGTGCAGGCGCAACGCCGCGTCGAAGGCAAGGAGATTCCGTTCGGGACCGTGCGGGCGCAGATCGCGGGCCAGTTGCAGCGGCAGTCGTGGCAGCGCGCGTTGCACCAGTATCTGCATATTCTGGTGGGTCGCGCCAGTATCGAGGGCGTGGAACTGGAAGGCGCGCAGTCGCCATTGGTGCAGTAACCGCGCCGCGTTTGCGCCGCGCTCACCGGCGGAGTTCCATCCCGCGCCTCCGACGCCCCGCCTCGTGCGGGGCGTCGCGTTTGCAAGTCTCGTCGTTCCATTTCCCGCCGCTCCACCGTCCGCATTACCATTTCCCGCCTCGGACCGATAGCGTCCCGTCGTCATCATTTATGGGGACAGACGGCGCGAATCCCGGTGTCTATTATGTACACATTACAAATATAACCATGTGCCAGCGGCGGCGTATGCGGTCGCCCTGCACGTCCGACACGGTCCAATTTCTATGTCCGCCATCGACTTTGATTCTTTGATGCAAGACGTGAGCGGCAACGCTCCGTGCGGACCCAATCTTGAGTACGATCCCGAGTTTGTCGCGCTGGAGTCGGAGGTGGCGGGCAAGCCGGAGGTGCAGTACGGCGCGACGATCACAGCCGCCGTGCCGCCGGACTGGAAGGCCATCGACCCAAGCGCGCGCCTTGCTGCTGCGCAGCCACGACCTGCGGCTGGCGGTGCATTTGCTGCGCGCCAGTCTGGCGCCGCACGGCGTGGCGGGCCTGGCCGACGGCCTGCGCCTGATCGAGCGGCTGCTTGAGGAGCAATGGGACGGCGTCCACCCCCGGCTCGACGCCGGGTTGATGCGGGTCTCCAGCCACACGGTGCTGACCTTCATCCGCCGTACCTATCGCAAGCTCAAGGTCAATTCGCGCGCCGAGGCGATCTACGAGGCCAAAATGCTGGGGTTGCTCGACTAGTCACAAAGAACTATGCCGCCTACCTCCTCATGCCAAGTGTCGGGTCCACCCACGGCCGCTACAATGGCCCCACACCGTACACGACAGGAGGGCGACGATGTTAAGCGACCGGTTTGGTCGGTCGATCGACTATCTGCGGGTGTCGGTCACCGACCGCTGCGACTTGCGCTGCACCTATTGCATGCCCAAGGATTTCAAAGGCTACGAACACCCGTCCGACTGGCTCGGCTTTGACGAGATCGTACGCGTGGTGGCCGCCTTCGCCCGCCTGGGCACTTCGCGCGTGCGCCTGACCGGCGGCGAACCGCTGACGCGGCGCCACATTCCCCAACTGGCGGCGCGCCTGTCGGCCTTGCCCGGCGTGCGCGACCTGTCGCTGTCGACCAACGGCACCCGGCTGGCGCGCCACGCCGCCGCGTTGAAGGCCGCCGGCGTCACCCGCGTCAACGTCAGCCTCGACACGCTCGACCGCGACTGCATGACCGGCATCACCGGCCGCGACTGCCTGCCGGCGGTGCTGGACGGTTTGCAGGCGGCCAAGGCGGCCGGCCTGGCGCCCGTCAAGATCAACATGGTGGCCATGCGCGGCGTCAACGACGCCGAGATCGACGCCATGGCCTCCTTTTGCATCGAGCAACAATTCATGCTGCGCCTGATCGAAGTGATGCCGATGGGCGAGACCGGCCAAAACACCGCCTACCTGAACCTGGCGCCGGTGGAGGCGCGGCTGGCCGAGA
>JBDSKP010000489.1:0-9656 GCA_039916925.1 Duganella sp. | reverse complement strand
CTTCGAATCGCCGGCGAATTTGGCACTGGCGCGCGCCAGCGCCGCAGAGGGCAACAACCGCTACCTGACCCAGCGCGCAAGTTGCGATGTCGGCGTCAAGGTACTGGTGGGGTTGACGGCGATGCCGGAAACGGCACTGCGCCAGCAGTTGGCGAGCGGCGTGGCAGCCGACGCGGTGGCGCCAGCCATGGCAATGGCAATCCCTGCGCTGCCGGCCAGTACCCTCAATCAGCGGCCCGACGTGTTCACCGCCGAACGCGAAGTGAGCGCCGCCAGCGCCGAAGTGGGCAACGCCCAGGCGCAGCGCTATCCGCGCCTGACCTTATCGGGTTCGGTCGGCATCGCCAACTTCCGCTCCGCCGGCGAGAACACCAAAACCGACACCTGGACCATCGGCCCGCTGTCGGTATCGGTGCCGATCTTCGACGCCGGCCGCCGCCGCGCCAACGTCGACGCGGCCGGCGCGCGCTATGACTACGCCGTCGCCAACTACCGCGCCACCGTGCGCCAGGCTGTCAGCGAATTGGAACAGGCACTGGTCAATCTGGACGCCACCGCCGCCCGCGAGGCCGATGCCCAGGCGGCGCTGGAAGGCTACCGCGTCAACTTCACGGCCGTCGAGGACCGCTACAAAAACGGCCTGGCGAGCCTGTTCGAACTGGAAGACGCCCGTCGCACGCGCCTGAACGCGGAGCAAACCGTTATCAATCTGCGGCGCGAACGCAGTGCCGCCTGGGTGTCGCTGTACCGCGCGGCTGGCGGTGGCTGGAGCGCACCTGCCGCTGGCGCGCCGGCGATCGCCAACGCCGACGCCACTGTCAACGCAGCTGCCAACGCCGCTGTCAACGCCGCTGCCAAGTAAATATAACCTACTCGTCCATCATGAAAAAACTGAACCTCAAATTGAAACCGCTCGTCATCGCCGTGCTGACCGTGTTTGTGGTCGCCGGCATCGGCATGGCCATCACCGCGCCGGCCAGCCAGGCCGCCGACGACAAGAAGGCCACCGCACCCAAGCCAGCGCTGACGGTGACCACCACCACACCGTCCAGCGCCAGCCTGCCGATCAAGCTGGCCGCCAATGGCAACGTCGCCGCCTGGCAGGAGGCCAGCGTCAGCAGCGAATCGAACGGTTTGCGCCTGACCGAGGTGCGCGTCAACGTCGGCGACATCGTCAAGGCCGGCGATGTGCTGGCCGTGTTCTCGGCCGAGACCATCAACGCCGACATCGCCCAATCGAAAGCGGCGCTGCAGGAGGCGGAGGCCAACGCCGCCGACGCCGTGGTCAACGCCGCCCGCGCCCGCACGCTGCAGAACTCCGGCGCCCTGAGCGCGCAGCAGATCAGCCAATACAACACGACCGAGCAAACCGCCAACGCCCGCATCGCCTCGGCCAAGGCGGCGCTGGCCAACCAGCAGCTGCGCCTGAAGTACACCAGGGTGGTGGCGCCGGACAGCGGCATCATCTCCGCCAGGACCGCCAACGCCACCGTCGGCTCGGTGTCGGCCCCCGGCACGGAGCTGTTCCGCATGATCCGCCAGGGGCGCCTGGAATGGCGCGCCGAAGTGGTGGCCGCCGACCTGCGCAACCTCAAACCCGGCACCGGCGCCATCGTCAAGGCGGCCAACGGCAGCGAGGTGACCGGCAAGGTGCGCATGATCGCGCCGACCGTCGACCTGCAAACCCGCTCGGCGCTGGTGTATGTCGACCTGCCGCCCGGCGCCGGCGCCGGCGAGGCGCCGTTCAAGGCCGGCATGTTCGCCAGCGGCCAGTTCGAACTGGGTAAATCCGACGCGCTGACCGTGCCGCAGCAATCGATCGTCGTGCGCGACGGCTTCAGCTTCGTGTTCCGCCTGAACGCGGACAGCAAGGTCAGTCAGATCAAGGTGCAACCGGGCCGCCGCCTGGGCGACCGCATCGAGGTCAAGGGCGGCCTGGCGGCCGACACCCAGGTGGTGCTGCGCGGCGCCGGCTTCCTCAACGACGGCGACCTGGTACGCAAGGTCGCCGAGACCGCGCCTGCCAAAGTCGCTGCCAAGTAAGGACCGACCATGAACTTTTCCTCCCTATCGATCAAGAATCCGATCCCGGCGATCATGCTGTTCGTGCTGCTCACGCTGGCGGGCCTGCTGGCCTACAAGATGAACGAAGTGCAGGACTTCCCCGACATCGAACTGCCGATCGTCACCGTCACGGCCACCCTCGACGGCAGCGCGCCGGCGCAGCTGGAGACCGAGGTCGCCCGCAAGATCGAGGACTCCGTCGCCACTTTGCAAGGCGTGAAGAACATCCACACGACGGTGCTCGACGGCGTCTCGACCACCACCATCGAATTCGTGCTCGAGAAGCAGATCGCCGACGCCGTCAACGACGTGCGCGACGCGGTGGCCCGCATCAAGGCCGACATGCCGGCCGAGCTGCGCGACCCGACCGTGACCAAGGCCTCCACCGCCGGCCGCGTGGTGCTGACCTTCACCGCCGCCGCCGCCCAGGTGCCCGGCGAGAAAATGGACAAGCAGGAGCTGAGCTGGTTCGTCGACAATGTCGTCGCCAAGCGTTTGCTGGCGGTGCCCGGCATCGGTTCGGTCAAGCGCGTCGGCGGCGTGTACCGCGAAATCCGCGTGGAACTCGACGAGGCCCGCATGGCGGCGCTGCGCGTGTCGGCGCTGGACGTGTCGCGCCAACTGCGGCTGGTGCAGAAGGAAGCGCCGGGCGGACGCGGTGACGTCAGCGGCGCCGAGCAGTCGGTGCGCACCATCGGCACCGTCAAGAGCGCGGCCGAACTGGCCGCCATGGACCTGCCGCTGAGCGACGGCCGCCGCGTGCGGCTCGATCAGGTGGCCACCATCACCGACACCGTCTCGGAGCCACGCGCCATCGCGCTGCAGGACGGCAAGGAGGTGATCGGCTTTGAGATCTTCCGCAACAAGGGCGCCAGCGAGCTGGCGGTGGCCAAAGGCGCGCGCGCGGCCGTCAAGGAGCTGGAGGCGAACAACCCGAAAGTGGTGCTCAAGCAGGTCATCGACAACGCCTTGCCGGTCGAGGAGAACTTCGACGGCTCGATGGAACTGCTGTACGAGGGCGCGCTGCTGGCGGTGCTGGTGGTGTGGTGGTTCCTGCGCGACTGGCGCGCCACCCTGGTGGCCGCCGCCGCGCTGCCGCTGTCGGTGATGCCGGCCTTCCTCGGCATCTACCTGTTCGGCTACACGCTCAACACCGTGACCTTGCTGTCGCTGGCGCTGGTGGTCGGCGTGCTGGTCGACGACGCCATTGTCGAAATCGAAAACATCGCGCGCCACCTGCGCATGGGTAAAACCCCGATGGAGGCGGCGATGGAGGCGGCCGACGAAATCGGCATGGCCGTCATCGCCACCACCTTCGCGCTGGTGGCGGTGTTCCTGCCGACCGCCTTCATGAGCGGCATTCCCGGCCTGTTCTTCAAGCAGTTCGGCTGGACCGCGGTGATCGCGGTGCTGGCGTCGCTGGTGGTGGCGCGCTTGCTGACGCCGATGATGGCGGCCTACCTGCTCAAGCCGATCGCGCATGCGGAAGAAAAGGACGGCTGGGTGATGGCGCGCTACCTGCGCGTGATGCGCTGGTGCCTGAAACATCGCGGCATCACGGCGCTGGCCGCCGCCGCCTTCTTCGTCGGTTCGATCTCGCTGGTCGGCCTGCTGCCCACCGGCTTCGTGCCGGCCGCCGACCGCGCCCAGACCCAGATCAACCTGGAGCTGCCGCCGGGTTCGACCCTGGCCGAGACCAGCGTCATCGCCGAACGCGCGCGCGAGGCGGCGATGGCAGTGCCGGGCGTCAAGGCGGTATTCAGTTCCATCGGCGGCGGCTCCAGCGGCGACGCCTTCGCGCCCGGCGCGGCGGCCGAAGCGCGCAGCGCCGTGCTGACCATCACCACCGTCCACCGCACCAAGCGCAAGGAATCGATGGCCGACATCGACGAAAAGATCCGCGCCCATCTCGACGGCATTCCCGGCGCCCGCTTCAAGGTCGGCCCGCCGGACAACGGCGTCAAACTGCAGCTGGTGCTGCGCAGCGACGACCCGGTGGTGCTGCAGGCCACCGCGCAGAAGGTCGAACGCGAAATGCGCACGCTCAAAGGCGTGGGCAACGTGCGCTCCAGCGCGTCGCTGGTGCGCCCGGAGATCATCGTCACGCCGGACTTCGCCAAGGCCGCCGACCTGGGTGTGACCGCCAACGCCATCGGCCAGACGGTGCGCGTGGCCACAGCCGGTGACTACGACACCGACCTGACCAAGATGAACCTGCCGGAGCGCCAGGTGCCCATCCGCGTCAAGCTGCCCGATTCGGTGCGCGCGGACCTCGACGCCATCGGCCGCCTGACGGTGCCCGGCAAGAACGGGCCGGTGCTACTGGCCACCGTCGCCACCATCACGATGGAAAGCGGCCCGGCGCAGATCAATCGCCTCAACCGCAGCCGCAACGTCACGTTCGAGGTGGAACTGGGCCGGCGCGCGCTGGGCGAGGTCGATGCCGAGGCGCGCGCGCTGCCGTCGCTGAAAAACCTGCCGCCGTCGGTCAAGATCGCGGAGCTGGGCGACACGCAGGAGATGGCCGCGCTGTTCGCCAGCTTCGGCCTCGCCATGCTGATCGGCGTGTTGTGCATCTACTGCGTGCTGGTGCTGCTGTTCAAGGACTTCATGCAACCGGTGACGATCCTGGCGGCGTTGCCGCTGTCGATAGGCGGCGCCTTCGTCGCGCTGCTGATCACCCGCAGCGCGCTGTCGATGCCGTCGATGATCGGCCTGATCATGCTGATGGGGATCGTTACGAAAAACTCAATCTTGTTGGTCGATTATGCTATTCTGGCGCGCCAGGAGGGCATGAACCGGTTCGACGCGTTGGTGGACGCTTGTCACAAGCGCAGCCGTCCGATTCTGATGACCACCATCGCGATGGGCGCCGGCATGATGCCGCTGGCGCTGGGCTGGGGCGCCGACCCGAGCTTCCGTTCGCCGATGGCGATCACGGTGATCGGCGGCCTGATTACGTCGACGTTACTGAGCCTGCTGGTGGTGCCCGTGGTGTTCACCTACATCGACGACCTGGAACATCTGCTGGCGCGCCTGATGCGCAAACTGCGCCGCCAGCCGGCACCGGCCCAGGCGCCCGGACAGGAACCGCCGCTGCGCAAAATCGCGGGCGGACATTAAACGAGGAGACAGAGATGGAATACGAGATCAAGGAATTTCCGGCGGTGCGCGTGGCGTACCTGCGCTACAAGGGCCCGTTCGGCGCCGGTATCGGCGAGTTTTGGAAGGAGGTGTTCACGCCGTGGCAGAATGCCTTCGGTTTGAACAACCGCATGACGTACGGCGTGGCGCAGGACGACCCGACCACGACGCCCGCCAACGAATGCCGCTACGACGCCTGCGTCGAAGTGGCGGCGGACTATCCGATCGCCGAACCGGCGAAGGAAGCGACGCTGCCGGCCGGACGGTACGCCGTCGCGCAGTTCAAGGGGACGGGCGACCAGATGCCGGCGGCGTGGGGAGAGTTCTTCGGCCAGATCCACGCCGAGGGCATTTTCGCGCCGGGCTTGTGCATGGAGCGCTATGCGGCGGATTACGAGATGGACCCGGAGACGGGCGTTTTTTCCGCCGAAATCTGCATCCCGGTGAAATAAGCAAACCACGGAGCATGCATGGCGGATTACGGCGTTCCGCCTAATCCGCCCTACGTGTTTCCAAGGTTTCTTCGCGTTGTGTCCAGCCGCCACCCATGGCGCGATACAAATCAACCGACGCCACCAGAATCCGCGTCCTCAATTGCAACCGTCCCACATCGGCGCTATACAGTGTGCGCTGCGCGTCCAACTCCTCCAGATATGAAGCATACCCATTGCGATACCTGTTGTGCGCGATGCGCAGGGTTTCCGCCGCCGTGGCGCGGCGCGCGTCGTTCTGCACCGCCTGCTCCTTCAACTGATAAATCGCACCCAAACTGTTATCGGTCTCCGAAAAAGCCGTGCGCACCGCGTTCTCGTAAGCGTAGGTGAGTTGATCGCGCTGCGCGGCCACGGAGTCGGTCTGCGACTGCACGCGGTCGCCCTCGAACACCGGCGCGGCGATGGCTCCGGTCAGCCGCCACAGCGCCGTCGGCGCATTCAGAAAATCGTGCATCTTGAGGCTTTGAATGCCGCCGACCGCCGTCAGCTTGAACGACGGCAGCAACTGGTCGCGCGTGGCCCGCAAATTGGCGTTGACGGCGACCAGATTGTATTCCGCCCGTGCTATATCCGGCCGTCGGCGCAGCAGTTCCGACGGCAGCCCGGCCGGCACCGGCGGCGGCTCCAGCCGATCCAGCTCCACCCCGCGCGGGATCGGCCCGGGATTGCCGCCGGTGAGCACGGACAGCGCGTTCTCCTGCTCGAAGATCGAACGTTTCAACTGCGGCACCTGCTCGGCGGTGGTCTGGTACTCGGCCTGCGCCTGCAGCCATTCGAGCCGCGAACTGTAACCGACATCGAACTGCCGCTTGGCGAGATCGCGCGATTGCTCGCGCAGCTTGAGCGTCGCCTCGGTCAGCGCCAGCTGGGCGTCGAGTCCGCGCAGATTGAGATAACCCGATGCGACGGTGGCGGCGATCGACAAGGCCACCGCGTCCGCGTTGGCCTGCTCCGATTGATAGGTGGCGGTGGCGGCGTCGGTCGTCGCCGCCAACCGGCCCCAAACATCGACCTCGTAACTCGCCTGGATTTCGGCCTGATAAACGTTGGTGACGTAAGGCGCGCCATTGGACGCCAACTGGCGCGCGCGGGTGGGCGCGGTATCGACGATCACATTGGGCTTCTGCCCCGCCGCCGCCACGCCCACCAGCGCACGGTACTGCGCCACGCGCGCGCGGGCGATGCGCACATCGCCATTGTGTTCCAGCGCCTTGGCCACCAGCGTGCCCAGAACCGGATCGCCAAAGGCCTGCCACCATTCCCGCTCGACCGGCGCGGCGTTTTGGCCGGGACCGGGCGCCGTGCGCCAGCTTGACGGCGTTTGCAGCGTCGACGCGGGCGGCGGGCCGACCCTGGCCGCGCAACCGGCCAGCGCGATCGCGATCGCAACCGATACAGCGCCGGGACGCAGGGGCAAAATCAACCGCCGGCATCTCATCGCTTGGCTCCCGGGGCCGCGGCGGCGGTCGTGTTATTCGCGTCGTTCAGCACGGCGGACGTATCGATGCTGACGATCACCGACATGCCGGGCGCCAGGCGCTGGGCCTTGGCCTGTCCCGGGTCGATGCGTATCCGCACCGGTATGCGTTGGGCGATCTTGACGAAATTGCCGGTCGCGTTATCGGCCGGCAGCACGCTGAACTCGGAACCGGTGGCCGGCGATATGCGCTCCACCTGCCCCGTCAGCACCGCGCCATCGAGCGCGTCGACCTTGAAGGTGGCACTCTGCCCCACCTGAACGTTATTCATCTGCGTCTCTTTCAGATTGGCGATGATCCACAACTGACGCGGCACTAATCCCATCAAGTTGGCGCCGGTGTTGACGTAGGCGCCTTTGCGCACCGTGACCTGTCCCAGTTGGCCGTCCTCCGGAGCGGTGATGCGCGTGTTATCCAGATCCACTTTGGCCGCCTTGAGCGCCGCCTCCGCGTTGGCCACCGCCGCCTCCAGCGACAGCTTGTTGACCGTCACCGATTGCACCTGCTGTTTGGCGATATCCACATTGGCGCGCGCCTGCGCGACGGCGGCCGCCATTTGCGCCTGCGCCGCCTTCGACGCGTCCTGCTCGCGCAACGACAGCGAGCCGTCGGCCGCCAGCGAGTTGACCCGGCCCAGATCCGCCAGCGACTTGGCCGCCTGCGCCTGCGCGTTGGCCAGGGCGGCCTGATTGAGCAGCACGCCCGACGCCGCCGTCTTGCGCGACTGCTCCCAGTTGGCCAGCGCCGCCTTTTGCGCGGCCAGTTGCGCCTGCGCCTGTTCATAGCGCTGCTGGTAGATGCGGTCGTCGATCTGGACCAGCAAATCGCCCTGCTTCACCTGCTGGAAATCCTGCACCTTGACGTCGATGACATAACCGGACAGCTGCGTGCCGATCAGCGTGACCTGTCCGCGCACCAGCGCGTTCTCGGTCGAGACGATGGCGCTGCTGAACGGCGGCAGCCGCCATGCGTACAGCACGATCAACACCCCGACCAGGGCGACCAGCGAGAACGCGAACGTGGAAATGATCTGCCCACGGCGGCTTGGCGCCGGCGGCGGTGGCGCCGCAGCGGCGGGGGCGGCGGCGGCGGGAGGGGCGGAGGAAGTGTCGGGAGTATTGGTAGCCATCGTTCAGCGCGATCCGGAATTGTTAAGAGAGACGTTGGCCATGCCGGTCTGCGCGTTTTGCTCCGGTTTGGGCTGGCACACCACGCAGATCGACCACAGGTAGCGCGCCAGCATCCATGCGAGCGTGAGCACCGCCACCAGCGTAATCATCAAAAAGACATCGTTGTAGGCGAGGATGTTGGCCTCGCGCGTGGCGGCGGCGCCGAGCGAGGCCACGCCCCGCGCGCCGCGGATCGAGGGGTCGGCCAGCGTGGAGCCAAGCGCGGCGCCGCCGCTCTGGACCCGGGCCGCCACCTGCGGATCGAGCAGGGTCAGATGTTCGACCAGGATGCTGGAGTGGTACTTCTCGCGCACCACCTGGAAGGTACCGACGATCGCCGATCCAAGCAGGCTGCCCAAAGTCTGCGTGATCGAGAACATGACGGAGAAGCTGACCAGATTACTCGGCGCCGCGATCACGGCGCCGAAGCCGGAGACGAACGTCGGCCCGATAAACAGGGCGCCGCCGAATCCGAGCAGGAACTGGCTGACATACATGTCGGCCGGCCGGGTCAGATTGGTGGCGTTGGAATCCATATAGGCGCCGATCGCCATCACCACCAGCGACAGCATCAACTGCGCGGGAATGCGCGCCGGAGTGATCGTCAGCGCGCTCGCCAGCAATCCGGCCAGGGTGCCAATCATGACGATGATCCACAGCGTCTGCATCTGGTCGTTGGTCAGGCCCAGCGCCTGTAAAAAACCCACCGTGCCGCTGGCTTCGGACTGCACGATGCGGATCAACAGCACCGACATCGCCAGCCGCGCGATATTGGCGGTGGTGAGCCAGCGCGTGTTGATCAGCGGGCGCGCGCGGTTATGCTCGATCAGCAGCGCGGCGGTTATCAGCACGATGGCGCCGGCCAGGCTCAGACCGAGCCAGCGCGATTCCAGCCACCACACGGTGCGGCCCAGCGCCAGCACCGCCGACAGCAGCGCCACGCCAGGCGCGAACAGCGCGAACGTGACGAAGTCCATTTTTTCAAAGGCCTTGATGCGGTCTCCGGGCGGCAGCTTGAGGAACAACACGCCGGCCAGCGACACCAGCGCCAGTCCCAGCTCGAAGAAGTACAGGCCGCGCCACTCGCCGTACTCCATCAGGTCCGACGAGAACAGGCGCGCCATCGGCAGCGCCAGTTGCGAAAAGCCGATGCCCAGCACCACCGCCTTGATCCGGTGCTGGGCCGGAAACGCCTGCAGCACATAATAGAGGCCCAGGGTGGACAGCGCGGCGCCGCTCATGCCGTGGGCGGCGCGAACGGCGATGGCCGACGCCAGGCCATGCACGAACAAGTGGGCCACGGTGGC
>JBDSKP010000488.1:0-4984 GCA_039916925.1 Duganella sp. | reverse complement strand
TGGCCGCCGGCGCGAACGACGGCGCGGCCGACGCGCCCGCGCCGGGGACGGGAAAGGCACTGCGCATCGTGGTCGTCGACGACAACGCCGACGCCGCGTGGACGCTGGCCACGTGCCTGCGGGCGGTGGGCCACAGCGTCGAGGAGATGACCGACCCGCGCGCCGCGCTCGCCCTTCCGGCGGCGGGCGTGCCGGACGTGTTCCTGCTCGATATCGGCATGCCGGGGATCGACGGCCACGAGCTGGCGCGCCGCCTGCGCGCGCAGCCGCACACGGCGCCGGCGCGGTTGATCGCCGTCACGGGCTACGGCAACCCGGACCAGCAGGCCGACGGATACGCCAACTTCGACCATTACCTGGTCAAGCCGGTCAATTTCGGCAAGCTGGCGCGGTTGTTAAACGACCTCGCCGAAAGCCCGGCCGAGGATGTCTCTTGATCGCCGGTCGCTCAAAAATAACCCCATTGCTCAGCTTCATGATCAAAGCATCCGGCGGGCTTACGCGCGGCTCCTAAAATGCTAATATTTTAGTGCGTGTCCAGCCCGGCCCGACGCATCCCCTCACTGAAGGCGCATATGACCAGTCGACGTCTCCCGGCCACGACCCTGCCGGCGTTCTTGATCATCTGCTGCATCGCGCTGCCGTTCCCGGCCGTGGCCGAGCGCCTGACCTACAACTTCAACCCCGACTGGCGCCTGGCCGTCGCCGATCCGGCCGATGCCGCGCGGGCGGACTTCGACGACCAAGCCTGGAAGCGCGTGACCCTGCCGCGCGCGTGGAACGAGGACGACGCCTTCGCCAAGGACATCGTCGACCAGTCGACCGGCGTGGCTTGGTACCGCAAGCGCTTCACGTTGCCGGCGGCCGCGCGCGGACGCAAGGTGTTCCTGGAGTTCGAAGGCGCGCGGCAGGTGGCCGAGGTGTATGTCAACGGCAAACGGATGGGCCTGCACGAGAACGGCATCAACGCCTTCGGCTTCGACATCGGCGCCGCGCTGGTCGACGGCGAGAACACGGTAGCCGTGCGCACCGATAACAGCTGGGACTACCGCGAGAAGGCGACCGGCCAGCGCTATCAATGGTCGGACAAGAATTTCAACGCCAACTACGGCGGCCTGTCGAAGAACGTGCGCCTGCACGTGACGGACAAGCTGTATCAGACCTTGCCGCTGTATTCGACGCTGGGAACCACCGGCGTCTACGTCTACGCGCGGGACTTCGACATCCCCGGCCGGCGCGCCACGGTGAGCGCCGAATCGCAGGTGCGCAATGAATACGACCGGCCGCGCACCTTCACCTACGAAGTGCAAATCGTCGACCGCGACGGCAAGCGGGTAGCCGCATTCGCCTCGCCCGCGCAAACGGTGGCGCCGGGCGCGACGGCGGTCGTCAAGGCCAGCGCGCCGGTGAAGAACCTGCACTTCTGGAGCTGGGGCTACGGCTATCTGTACGACGTCGCCACCATCCTCAAGGTCGACGGCAAGGCGGTGGACCGGGTGGTCACGCGCACCGGCTTCCGCAAGACCGGCTTCGCCGACGGCATGGTCAGGCTGAACGACCGCGTGCTGCAGATGAAGGGCTACGCGCAGCGCACGTCCAACGAATGGCCGGCGGTCGGCCTGTCGGTGCCGGCCTGGTTGAGCGACTACAGCAACGGCCTGGCGCTGGACAGCAACGCCAACCTGATACGCTGGATGCATATCACGCCGTGGAAGCAGGACGTCGAATCGCTCGACCGCCTTGGCCTGATGCAGGCGCTGCCGGCCGGCGATTCGGAGGCCGACGTCACCGGCCGGCGCTGGGAACAGCGCATCGAGGCCATGCGCGACGCCATCGTCTACAACCGCAACAGCCCGAGCGTGATCTTCTACGAAAGCGGCAACCGCGGCGTCAGCGAGCCGCACATGCTGGAGATGAAGGCGCTGCGCGACCAGTTCGATCCGCACGGCGGACGCGCCTCCGGCAGCCGCGAGATGCTCAGCGCGCGCCTGCGGCAGGTGGCCGAATACGGCGGCGAGATGCTATACGTGAACAAGAGTGCGCGCATCCCGATGTGGGCGATGGAGTATTCGCGCGACGAGGGCGCGCGCAAGTTTTGGGACGAATTGACGCCGCCGTTCCACAAGGACGGCGACGGCCCGCCACACAAGGGGCAGGACGCCAGCATCTACAACCGCAACCAGGACACGCACGCGATCGAGAACGTCAAGCGCTGGTACGACTACTGGCGCGAGCGGCCCGGCACCGGCACGCGGGTGTCGTCCGGCGGCGTCAACATCGTTTTCTCGGACAGTAACACCCACCATCGCGGCGCCGAGAATTACCGCCGCAGCGGCGAGGTCGATGCGATGCGCATCCCCAAGGAGGGCTTCCACGCGCACCAGGTGATGTGGGATGGCTGGGTCGATGTCGAGAAGCCGCGCGCCCACATCATCGGCCATTGGAACTACCAGCCCGGGACCACCAAGGCGGTGACGGTGATCTCCAGCGCCGAGCAGGTCGAGTTGCGGTTGAACGGCAAGCCGCTGGGGCGGGGCCGCCAGAGTGAGCGCTTTCTGTTCACGTTCGACGATGTGGCGTGGCAGCCCGGCGAGCTGAAAGCGGTCGGCTTCGACGCCGCCGGCAAGCAGGTGTGCGAGACGGTGCTGGCGACGGCGGGCGCGCCGGTCGCGCTCAAACTCACGCCAATCGTCTCGCCATCGGGCCTGCGGGCCGACGGCGCCGACCTGGCGCTGGTGCAGGTGGAGGTGGTCGACGCCCAGGGGCGGCGCGATCCGGCGGCGCTGGACACGGTCACCTTCGACGTCGAAGGCCCGGCCGAATGGCGCGGCGGCATCGCGCAGGGGCCGGGCAACCACGTGCTGGCCAAGACGCTGCCGGTCGAGGGAGGCGTCAACCGGGTGCTGTTGCGCAGCGCCACGCGGGCCGGCAAGATCGTCGTGCGCGCCAGCGCGCCCGGGCTGGCGGGCGCCGAACTGACGCTCGACGCGTTGCCGTCGCCGCAGGCGAACGGCTTGTCGACGCGTTTGCCCGGCGCGGACCTGCCGGTTCATCTGGAGCGCGGGCCGACGCCGGCCACGCCGTCGTACCGGGTGACGCGGGTGGCGGTGCTGCCGGCGTCCGTGGAGGCGGGCAGCAACGCCGCCGATGCCGCCAACTCCTACGATGACGACGAAACCACCAAATGGGTCAGCAAGCCGGGCGAGGGCGCGCCGGCCATCACGTACCGGCTGGCGCAACCGGCCACGCTGACCGAGATCGCGCTCAAGCTGTCGGGCTGGCGCGAGCGCAGCTACCCGCTGAAGATTTCGGTCGACGGTGAAGTGGTCTTTTCCGGCATGACGCCGAAAAGCCTGGGCTACGTGACCTTGCCGCTGGCGCCGCGCCGGGGCAGCGCCGTCAAGGTGGAACTGAACGGCGTGGCCGAGGAGGGCAATGCCGTCAAGATGACGGAGGTGGCCAACCAGGCGATCGTCGACACCGGCGCCAACACCACGCCCAGGGGCGTGCTGTCGATCGTGGAGATCGAGTTTTACCGGGCGCCGTGAGGCCGGGCTTGGACGTGCCGCCGCCGGCGAGCGTGTGACGGTCAAAAATACGGGTGGCCGGCACTTTTCGTAAAAATGGTATATGATGACAATCATGCCGAAGAAAACCACCCCCCAGCTTCCCGCGACACAGAGCCGCAAGGAAGCCTCGCACGAGCGCATCGTGGAGGTTGCCGCGCGGGCGATACGCCGCAGCGGCTACGACGGCACCGGCGTGGCCGCCATCATGAAGGAAGCCGGGTTGACGCACGGCGGTTTCTACGCGCACTTCGCTTCGCGCGAGGCGCTGCTGACGGAGGCGGCCGACCGTGCCCGCGCCGAGGCGCTGGGCTCGGAGATGCACCGCCAAGCGCCGGAGGTGCGGCACGTGGTCACCCGCCACGTCCAGGAATTGATCGACCTGGTGGCGCGTCAGATACCGGAAGGGGGCGCGCGCAGCGCCCGCGACGAGGCGATGGCGCGCGCGGTCGACGGACGATCCGGCGCTGTCGAAATCGATGCGCGAAGCGGCGCTCAAGTATTTCGCCGCGGCGGACGGGTGACGGTCGTCCGCCTTGGGCGGGCCGTTCCGGCCGTCTTTTTAAACTAAAATATGACGATCGTAATATTTTTTGTCAACCTCCTTTGAAGGGAACATCATGAACAACAAGATTGCAATCGTAACCGGCGCGTCGTCGGGGATCGGCGAAGCAACGGCCGAGTTGCTGGCGCAAGCCGGCTACACGGTCTATGGCACCAGCCGCAAGGGGGCGTCGGCCGGGCGGCGCGGCTTCGAGATGCTGGCGCTGGACGTCACCAGCGACGAGTCGGTGGCGGCGCTGGTGGCCGAGGTGCTGCGCCGGCACGGGCGCATCGACCTGCTGGTCAACAACGCCGGCTTCGGCGTGGCGCCGGCGGCGGCGCAGGAGAGTTCGATGGAGCAGGCGCAGGCCATCTTCGACACCAACTTCTTCGGCACGGTGCGCATGACGCGCGCGGTGGTGCCGCACATGCGCCGGCAGGGCGCGGGGCGCATCCTCAACATCAGTTCCATACTGGGCCTGGTGGCGCTGCCTTACGCGGCGCTGTACTGCGCGACCAAGCACGCGGTCGAGGGCTACTCGGAGGCCTTGGACCAGGAGTTGCGCACGCTGGGCGTGCGGGTGTCGCTGATCGAACCGGCGTACGTCAAGACGCCGTTCGACGCCAACCAGTTGCAGGCCGACCAGCAACTGCCGGAGTACCGCGAAGTGCGCGCCGCGCTGGCGCGCACGGTGAGGGAGGCGATGGATGGCGCGGACGGCCCGGACGTGGTGGCGGAGATGGTGCTCAAGGCCGCCGGGGACCCTCGGCCGAAGGTGCGCTACACGGCCGGCGCGCTGGCCGCGCGGTTGCGCATGCTGCGCCGGTTCGCCCCGGCCGCGTTGGTGGAGGCGGGCATCCGCAAGGATTTGAAG